>JAKAXS010000080.1 GCA_021816505.1 Pseudomonadota bacterium | reverse complement strand
GGCGTCCGCCCGGCAGGCCGAACAGCTTGGCGGGATTGATCGTCATCGGGCGCAGCAATTCGATCAGCGACAGGTCGCCGGAGTGATGCAGGCGCAGGGCAGCCGGCACGAGCGTTTCCAGGCCGACGGCGCCGTCTGCCGCCTCGCTGAAGGGGCGGCGCTTCACGTCCACGTCTTGCGGGTCGTGGCTGGATACGATGACGTCGATCTCACCGGCCGCGATGCCCCGCACCATGGCCTGGCGATCGTCCTCGTGGCGCAGGGGCGGGCGCACCTTGAGGAAGGTGCGATACGAGCCGATGTCGATCTCGTTCAGCGTCAGGTGATTGATGGTGACGCCGCAGGTGACGCTGAGGCCGCGCTGCTTCGCCTTGCGCACGACGTCGAGACTGTCGGCGCAGGTGATGGTTGCCGCGTGATAGCGCGCGCCCGTCATCTCAACGAGGTGCACGTCGCGTTCCAGCACGATCGTTTCGGCGACCTTCGATACGCCCGGCAGGCCGAGACGCGTCGCGACCTCGCCGGAGTTCATGACGCCGGTGTTGCTCAGGTAGGGATCTTCGGTGTGATGGACGATGAGGGCACCGAAGTCCTTCGAATAGTTGAGCACGTTGCGCATCACGCGCGTGTTGGAGATGCTGGATTTGCCGTTCGAGAAGGCGATGGCTCCGGCCCGTTTCAGCAGGCCGATCTCGGTCATCTCCTCGCCCTTCAGGTCGCGCGTCATGGCGGCCATGGTGTGGACGTGGACGAGCGCGTTGTCGCGCGCGCGCCGCTGGATGAAATCGACGAGCGCCACCTGATCGATGACAGGCTGCGTGTCCGGCATGACGATGATGGTGGTGACGCCGCCGGCGGCCGCGGACTGGCTGGCCGTTTTCAACGTCTCGCGATGCTCTTGCCCGGGCTCGCCGGTGAACACCTGGGCGTCGACGATGCCGGGGCAGACCACGTGGCCCTTGCAATCGATCACGTCCGCGCCTTCGGGCGCGTTGCGGCGCAGGTGGGGACCGAGGTCGGCGATCACGCCGTCCTTGACGAGCAGACCGCCCGGCTCGTCGCGCTCCGTTTCCGGATCGATCAGCCGCGCGTTCAGGAAGACGGTGGTGGGCTTGGGCATATCCGGTCTCAAACTGGCAAGTGCGTGGCGACCGCTTCGAGCACGGCCATGCGCACGGCAACGCCCATTTCCACCTGCTCGCGAATGACGGAGCGGGAGTGGTCGGCAATGGTGGACGCGATCTCTACGCCGCGATTCATGGGGCCGGGATGCATGATCAGCGCGTCGGGCTTGGCGAGTGCCAGCTTCTCGTGATCGAGGCCGAAGAAGTGATAGAACTCGCGGCTGGATGGCACGTACGAGCCCTGCATGCGTTCCCGCTGCAGGCGCAGCATCATGACGACGTCGGCGCCTGTGATGCCCTTCCACATGTCGGTGAACACTTCCGCGCCGAGCCGGTGCGACGCGGCGGGCAGAAGCGTCGACGGGGCGACGATGCGGACCTGAGCCCCCAGCGTCGTCAAAACGTCGATGTTGGAGCGGGCGACGCGCGAGTGCAGGATGTCACCGCAGATCGCTACCGTCAGGCCCTCGATGCGGCCCTTCGCGCGGCGGATGGTCAGCGCGTCGAGCAGGGCCTGCGTGGGATGCTGGTGCGCCCCGTCGCCGGCGTTGACGACGCTGCAGTCCACCTTCTGCGACAGAAGTTCCACTGCGCCGGCGGCATGGTGGCGCACGATGATGATATCCGGCCGCATGGCGTTGAGGGTCATCGCCGTATCGACCAGGGTTTCACCCTTGGTGATCGACGAGGTCGCCACGTTCATGTTCATGACGTCGGCGCCCAGGCGCTTGCCTGCCAGCTCGAACGAGCTTTGTGTCCTGGTCGACGCTTCATAGAACAGGTTGATCAGCGTGCGCCCGTCGAGCACATCGCGTTTTTTGTTGGCTTTGCGGTTCTGGTCGGCATTCTTGTCCGCGAGGTCGAGAATGCAATTGATCTCTGGCACCGTGAGCTTCTCACAAGAGAGAAGATGGCGGTGGGGGAAGCCCGATTTCTGCTTCTTGGCCAATGATGTCATTAAAGGCGTGCGTATAGGGTAATTGCCGGTGGAGGGCAACCCGCCATCGCCTTGCTGACGCCATTTAAAGTGAATGAATCGCGTCCATGAACCTGCACACGATAAATGCGACCTCCGGCGCTGCTGCCGCCGCGGACCAGTCGAACCAGCCGCCGCCGTTCGCCGGCGTCAATCTTTTCACGTCGGATGCCGCGCTGGGCGACACCGTGCAGCGCGAGGGCGGCGGGCGCGCCGTGAAGGCGTTGACCGCGTTCGGGCAGATCTGTGGCTCCGCCGACAGTCTGGAATCGGCGCGTCTCGCCAATGAGAACCCGCCCCGGCTGAGGACGTTCGGCCCGGCCGGGGAGCGCTTGGATACCGTCGAATTTCATCCGGCCTATCACGCGCTGATGGAGATCAGCTGCGGGGAGGGTCTGCATTCCTCCGTCTGGGCGCATCACGCGGCCGCCGGCGGATCGCCGAAGGCGGGTGCACACGTCATACGGGCGGCGGGTTGCTACATGGCGGCGCAGATGGAGGCGGGGCACTGCTGTCCCGTCACGATGACGAATGCCGCCGTGCCTACGCTGTTGCTGCAACCTGAAATCGCGGCAGAGTGGCTGCCGAAGATACTTCCCAGGACCTACGACCGTCGGTTCCTGCCCTTTCCCGAAAAGACCGCCGTGACGATCGGCATGGGCATGACGGAGCGGCAAGGCGGCACGGATGTCCGGGCCAATACCACGCGCGCGCGGCCGGCAAGCGGCAAGGGCGGGCCGGGTACCGAATACATCCTCGACGGCCACAAGTGGTTCATGTCGGCGCCGATGTCGGACGCTTTCCTCGTGCTGGCGCAGGCGGAAAAGGGGCTGTCCTGTTTCCTGATGCCGCGCTTCCTGCCGGACGGAAGCGTCAACGGCCTGCAGTTCCAGCGACTGAAGGACAAGCTGGGCAATCGCTCGAATGCGTCCTCGGAGGTCGAATTCCATGGCGCGCATGCGTGGCTGATCGGCGAGGAAGGGCGCGGCGTGCCGAACATCATCGAGATGGTGACGTACACGCGGCTCGACTGCGCGGTGTCGTCTGCGGGAATGATGCGGCGCGCGGTGGCGCAGGCCATCCATTCCACGGAGCATCGCTCGGTCTTCGGGTCGAAGCTCGCCAGCCAGCCGCTGATGATGGAGGTGCTGGCCGATCTCGCGCTCGACGTGGAGGCCGCGACGGCACTGGCGTTCCGCCTTGCGCGGTCGTTCGATCGCGCATCCGATCAGCGGGCCGCGGCCTGGCGGCGGCTGATGACGCCGATCACGAAATACTGGGTGTGCAAGATCGCGCCGTCCGTCGTCTATGAGGCGATGGAATGCCTGGGTGGCAACAGCTACGTGGAAGACCACGGGCTGGCGCGGCTTTATCGTGAGGTGCCTGTCAACGCGATCTGGGAAGGATCGGGGAACGTCATGGCACTTGACGTGCTCCGTGTTCTGCAGCGCGACGGAGAAGCGGTCGAAGCGGTTATGGACGAGTTGAAGCAGGCTGCGGGCGACGATGCCCATCTGACAGCGGCTCACGCGCGGCTGGAGGCGATCCTGCAGGAGCCGCGGCTTCTCGACGTGCGTGCGCGTTCGCTGGTCGAAGGTCTGGCTGTGCTGGCCGCCGGTACCATTCTGCGCGCGCATGCGCCCGCTGCCGTGGCGGATGCGTTCATCGCGACCCGCATGGGCTCGATCCCGCGTTTCACGTATGGCCAGGGTCTCGATTGGGCCGACAAGACGGCGATCCTGGCGCGCGCCACGCCGAACCGGGCCTAGGTCAGAGCCCGCCGCCCGTGTCGATTTTGGCTGCGGTGCGGGCTGCCTCGCCGGCCAGACCGGGATACTGCGCCGTCGAAAGATCGTTCTCCTCGGCGAGCACGGCGCGGGATATGGAGAAGTAGTCGCGCCGCGTCAGGATCAGCAACACCCAGGTGGTGGCGGCGATGAACAAAACGGGGTGAAAGAACCAGGCGAGCGCGGCAATCGAATAGTAGAATGCGCGCAGGCCGCTGGACGAGTGCTCGGCCGCCAGCCCGCTGATGATGGCACAGCGATGCGCGTGCTCATTGCACTGGCGTTCGGTAGCGGCCGTCAGCAGCGGCGTCGCGCCGATCATGATGCCGGTATAGTGCGACATGCGGAAAGCCCACGCGAACTTGAAGAACGCGTAGACGAAGATGCTGGCCATGAAGATGACCTTGAGCTCCCACAGCAGCGGCGGCATCGGCGCGGCGTAGGGCAGCTGCTGCATGACCTCGCGTGCGGACTCGCCCTTGCCCAGCACCGTGGTCAATCCGCCGAGCGCGATGGCGCTGGTGGAGGCGAAGAACGCGTTGCCCTGTCCCAGATTGCCGACCACGAACGTGTCGACCACGCGATTGTCGCGGCGGACCATGGTGTGCATCCACCGATAGCGCTGGGCCTGCACGGCGGCGATGATGTTTCGCTTCTCGACCGCCGGGATCATGCCGACGAGCTTGTAGCCGATCACGAGCAGCCCAAACCATGCGAGCGCGATGCAGTCCAGTGAAGATAGCGGCAGGTCCATCAGGCGTGTCCGGCGTCCCACATCGTATGCCGACAGGCAAAGCAGGGCTGGTGCCTTTCTGTCAAGCTGCCCGCCGCCCTGGCGGCATTGCTCGGTCATTGATGGAGAAGGCTCCGGCTGATGCCGCGCCTGTAGCCCTGGATGGCCGGGTCAAGCCCGGCCAGGACGGGAGGGGTGGTGCCTTGCATTCATACGACGCTGCGCGTTGCGGCCCGATGCATGGAAGCTTGTTGTGCGGCTTGCCAGTCTGCGCGTGACACGCCTGTAGCTGTAGCTGTCCAGACTGCCGTCAGGGCGTCTTCTGCGTGTCGCTTGCTAGGCGTGGCGCCCGACTTGGTATGCCTCACTCTCCCCACGTCATGGCCGCCCTCCGAGGCGGCCATCCAGGGCCACACATGAGACGTTGGAAGCTGTTGCTCTGGATGGCCGGGTCAAGCCCGGCCAGGACGTGAGGGTGGTGCGTCGCATTTTTTGGGCGACGGCGCGTCGTGGCATTGATGCATGATGGTTCGTTAGAGCCAGTCTGCCGTCGTGTCGTCCTTCCAAACGTGACACGTCGGCTAAGCGTCACGCCTATTATGGGATGCCTCACTCTCCCCACGTCATGGCCGCCCTCCGAGGCGGCCATCCAGGGCCACACATGAGACGTTGGAAGCTGTTGCTCTGGATGGCCGGGTCAAGCCCGGCCAGGACGTGAGGGTGGAGGCTGTGCTTTTACGTGGCGCACGCGCGTGGCGAAGCATTCACGTGAAGAGCCAGGAGGAGACGCCGCCCCGCCGAGCGAGATCGGCCATGTGCCTGTCGAGCCCTTCGAACGCTTCGGCGGTTGGCTTTGCGGCGAGCCAGCGGGCGCCGGACTTGGCCGTGCGGTAGGGTTGAAGAAGGGCGGACCAGGCGGCCGCATTCAGCGGGCGATCGGGCACTGTGAGAGGCGGGGTGCGTCGCAGGTCGGGCTGTGTCGCCATCCAGGCATGCGCCGTCTGCCAGATTTCGCCGGCGGCCGGCAGATTGTGCCGCGCCTTCAGCTGATTGATGGCGAGCATATGCGGCTCGCGCGCGTGCGGGCCGATCTCCAATGTGGCGACGCGGATGCCGCGGCGGCGAACAGAGAAGAGACGGCATTTGTCGCGCGCGATCCGGTCCGAATACTGATCCGCGCAGTTCTGCATCGCCCGCGCTTCGGCCAGGATTTCGGCGGCAGACAGCAGCGGGTTGAAGGTGAGGCCGTGCACTTCGCCAGGCATCAGCCAAGCATCGGTGACGACGCCTTCACGCAGCTGCAGCGTGAGACGGACGCGGTTGAGCCAGCTCTTGGCCGCGCAGACGGCGGTGTCGAACGCCATCTCGGGGCGCCACGGCGTCACGATCAGGTTGTGCCCGCGCGTGCGCTCGGCGCCCGAGAACCAGGCGTAAGCCGCGAGGATCGCGAACAGGCGCTCGGGATCGCGATGCTGATCCATGAAAATGCGCTGCCCGGCGAGCCACAAGGCGAAGTATTCGTCGCAAGCCTTGGCGGCGAAGCCGACGGACGACAGCCAGAATGCGCTCTCCGCTGCGGGCACGGGCAGGTGGTTGGCGATGCGGCGCGTGAACATTTCCGACGCGGGCAGTGGCGACAGCGCCGCTCGGAATGCCTCGGGCGGCAGGCGCCGCAGCCACAACGGCAACCCAAGCGTTCGCGCGACGTCGCGCAACGGCGCACCCTCGAGCGTGAGCCGCTTGGCTTTCTCAATCTCGGGAGCCGCGACGCCTTTTGAGGCGATGACGTAGGCCGCGCCGGGAAAGACATGCGCGAGATCCACAGCGCGCGGCGAAGAAGCTATGAACCGGCGCAGAGCCGGACGGACCTTCGGATTGAAGCGCGCCGCAATCTCGCTGTCGGCGTAAGTGGGCGCAGGTGCCGTCTGCTTCTGACGGACGGGAACGGGGGCATCGACGGTATCGTTACTGCTACGCATTGCGTTCCTGTACGCGCGCGGCACTGACGCCAAACGTTCGGCCACGGAGAGGGATCGTTGACCGGCATTGCGGCGTGGGTGCGACGCGGGGCGGGACAGGTCGTCGCAAACGCGATAAGCCGCAGCCGCCGCTCGTGAAAAATATTTCCGACCGGCTCGTGGCCCTACAGATTGCGTATGCGGTTGAGCGCGCCCTGCAAAATAATCGTGGCGGCCAGCTTGTCGATGACGTCGGCGCGGCGTTTGCGGCTGGCGTCCGCGGCGATCAACATGCGTTCGGCCTCGGCCGTCGACAGGCGCTCGTCCCATAGGAAAATGGGCAGCGGCGTCAGCTTGTTCAGATTGCGGGCAAATGCGCGTGTCGCCTGGGCGCGGGGGCCAATCGTGCCGTCGAGATTGACGGGCCAGCCCAGCACGAAGCCGGCGATGTCGTGCTCGGCTGCGATTTGCAGCAGGCGGGTCGCATCGGCCGTGAACTTGGTTCGCTGAATGGTTTCCAGCGGGGAAGCGATGAAGCGGGCGAGATCGGATAGCGCCAGGCCCAGAGTCTTGGTGCCGGCATCGATGCCGATCAGCCGGCGCGATGGTGCCAGCATCGCAACGAATGCGACGATGTCGTCGAGTGTCTGGCCGGAGGGAGGCGTGGGCGCTGCGTCTTGGGTCATGCGCACTGCTTATACGGGGTCGATTGATCCAGCCATCCCTCTCGACGACGCTTAGGCATTCGCGCTGCAACTTTTTGTAACGGTTCGCGGTTCATCCGGCGCAAATCATTGTGGGTTGCGCTTTGTGGCTCGGCCCGGCAGGGTGCAGTCCGGATAGCTGGACCTGACGCGTAAGGGCTTCAAGTCAGGGCATAAAAGGGAGACGGAATGTCTGAGGCACAGGCCGTGGCGCAGCGCGCCGGCACGGGTACGCTGCTGGCGTTTACGGCGACGACGTTTCTCTCCGCGCTTCTGCTTTTTTCTATCCAGCCGATGTTCGCCAAGATGGTGCTGCCGTTGCTCGGCGGCTCGCCGTCGGTATGGGCCGTGGCGCTGTGCTTCTTCCAGGCCGCGCTTCTGGCCGGATACTGCTACGCCCATCTGCTGATCGCGCGCGTGCCGATCGCCATGACGGGGTTCGTCCATCTCGGTTTGTGCCTGCTGGCCCTGCTGTTTCTGCCTATCGCGTTGCCCAGCGGTTGGGCAGAGCCGCCGACCGATGGACCGTATCTATGGCAGCTGGGGCTGTTCTCGGCTGCGATCGGCATTCCGTTCATGGCCGTCGCGGCCAATGCACCGCTGATGCAGGCATGGTTCGCGCGCACCGGCCACGTGCAGGGCGGCGACCCGTACTTCCTCTACGCGGCGTCCAACCTCGGCAGCCTGATCGCGCTGCTGGGTTACCCGTTCGTGCTGGAGCCGGTGTTCGGCCTGAAATCTCTCAGCTCGCTGTGGGCGATCGGCTTCGTCGCCCTGATGACGGCGTTGGCGTTTTGCTTCTATCTGGTGCGTCTGTCCGGCGCGCCGGCGGCTGACGGCGTCGCGCCGACCGCCACGGACGAAACGGGCGATCCGTCGTGGGGCGACCGCGCGCAATGGATCGGCTTGGCGATGATCCCGGCCGCGCTGCTCACGGCCTTCACGACGCATATCGCAACGGACGTCGCCTCGGCACCGCTGATCTGGGTGATACCGCTCGCTCTCTACCTCCTGACGTTCGTCGTGGTGTTCCGCGAGCGGGCGTGGATCCCGATGCCGGTGCTGCTGGTCCTGCACATCGTGGCGGTGATCGTCGCGCTGCTGCAGTTGGCGCAGACCGAGCACGACAAATGGATGGTGACGGCTGGGGCGGGCGTTGTCGCGTTCTTCCTGTCGGCGCTCGTCGCGCATCGCACGTTGTACGAGGCGCGCCCGGCTGCGCGGTATCTGACCGAGTTCTATCTATGGATGTCGTTCGGCGGCGTGCTGGGCGGTCTGTTCGCAGCGCTGATCGCACCGACCCTGTTTCCGGAAGTCTATGAGTATCCGCTGCTGCTGGCGTTGACGATGGCGTGCCGTCCGGGGGTCATCAGACGCGCCCGCGACAACCTTCGCGAAGTGGCGATTTCGCTTGGCATCGTGCTCGTCGGCGCGGTCGGCCTCTACTACGGCGCACGGCTCGCGACCGGGAACGATATCGATTTTGCCGGCTACGGCGCGACAGCGGGCATGACGCTGATCGCGGCGCTCGTGATGCTGGCGCTGTGGCAATACCCGATGCGTCAGGCCGCGGCCGCGCTCGTCATGTGCGCGATGATCGTGACCTTGCCATCCGATGTGCATCGCGGGCAGGCGCAGCGCAGCTATTTCGGCGTCTATCGCGTGATGCTGTCGGAGGATGGCAAGTTCAATCTCCTCAATCACGGAACGACGCTGCACGGCGCGCAGCGCATTCGCGACAACGACGATAAGATCGTCGCCGACACCACGCCGGGCACCTACTATCACCCGACGTCGCCGATGGCGAAGTCGATTGAGCTGATCCGCGCGAAGCTTGCGGAGAAGGGCGAGAAGGGCCGCTACGGCGTTGTCGGCCTGGGGGCCGGTTCGCTCGCCTGCTACGCCAAGGGCGACGAGACGTGGCGCTTCTTCGAGATCGATCCCGTGATCGTCGGCATCGCCACGTCGCCGCAGTTCACGTACGTGGTCAATTGCCTGCCGGAGATCGACGTCGTGCTGGGTGACGCGCGCCTGACGCTCGCGAAGGAGAAGGACGAGAGCTTCGATCTGATCATCGTCGACGCGTTCTCGTCAGACGCCGTGCCGGTGCATTTGATGACGAAGGAGGCGCTGGAGCTGTACCGCGCCAAGCTGCGTCCGGGCGGCGTCGCGGTGCTGCATATCTCCAACCGCTACCTGGACCTCGACAGTGTGCTGGCCTCGACGCAGCCGCTGGTGGCGGGGCTGGAAGGCCTCATCCTGTCCGACGACACCTCCGACGGTAGCTACGGCCAGACGACGTCGACGGTGGCCGTCTTCGCGCGAGAGGCGCCGACGCAGGCGGCG
>JAKAXS010000079.1 GCA_021816505.1 Pseudomonadota bacterium | reverse complement strand
GCGCCGGCCGGGCAGCGCGCGACGATGGGCCTCGATCCCGGCATTCGCAGCGGCGTGAAGGTCGCGGTGGTCGATGCCACGGGCAAGTTGCTCGATACAGCCGTCGTCTACCCGCACGAGCCCAAGCGCGACTGGCAAGGCTCGCTGGCAGCCCTGGCCGCGCTGTGCATGCGCCACAAGGTGGAACTGATCGCCATCGGCAACGGCACGGCCAGCCGAGAGACCGACAAGCTTGCCGCCGAGCTGATCGCCAAGATGCCGGAGTTGAAACTGACAAAGGTCATGGTGTCGGAAGCCGGCGCCTCGGTCTATTCGGCCTCTGAGCTGGCAGCGCTTGAATTCCCGAACCTCGACGTTTCCCTGCGCGGCGCCGTCTCCATCGCGCGCCGCCTGCAGGACCCGCTGGCCGAACTCGTCAAGATCGAGCCGAAGGCCATCGGCGTCGGCCAGTACCAGCACGACGTCGACCAGGCCGATCTCGCCCGCTCGCTCGATGCCGCGATCGAAGACTGCGTGAATTCCGTCGGCGTGGACGTCAACACCGCGTCCATCCCGCTGCTGGCCCGCGTGTCCGGCCTCAACCAGACGCTGGCGACCAACATCGTGCTGCACCGGGATGCCAATGGCGCCTTCAAGAAGCGCTCCGATCTGAAGAAGGTCGCGCGCATGGGCCCGAAGACGTTCGAGCAGGCGGCCGGGTTCCTGCGCGTCATGAACGGCACCAATCCGCTAGACGCCTCCGCCGTGCATCCCGAGGCGTACGGCCTCGTCGAGAAAATCGCCGAGGAGACCAAGCGTCCGCTGAAGTCGATCATCGGCGACAAGGCGTTCCTGAAGACGCTACGTCCGCAGCAGTTCGCCGACGCGCAGTTCGGCGTGCCGACGATCACCGACATCATCGCCGAGCTGGAAAAGCCGGGCCGCGACCCACGGCCTGAATTCAAGACCGCGACCTTCCAGGATGGCGTCGAGAAGATCTCCGACCTGAAGCCCGGCATGCAGCTGGAGGGCGTCGTGACGAACGTCACCGCGTTCGGCGCATTCGTCGACATCGGCGTGCATCAGGACGGCCTGGTGCACATTTCCGAGATGGCCGACCGTTTCGTCAAGGATCCGCGCGAGGTCGTGAAGGCCGGCGATGTCGTGAAGGTGCGCGTGCGCGAGGTGGACGTCGATCGCAAGCGCATCGGCCTGACGATGAAGAGCGGCGCCGGCGCGACCGCCGCTACCAGTTCAGCCCCGCGTCCTCAGCAGGCCGGCGGCCACCGTCCCGGCGCGCCCATCCCCAAGCAGCCCGAGACCGGCGGCGAAACCGCGCTCGCCGCAGCTTTGCGCCGCGCCAAAACCTAGCGAAGCGCTGGGGAGCCTAGGGCGTTTCGTACATCGCGCGATAATGCTCGGCTTGCTCTTCCGGCATGCGCTTCAGCAATGGCCGCATCGTTTCGTTGCCGACCATCTTGCCGTTGCGACGGATGAGCCAATCGGAAATGTCGGCTTCGGTAAATTCGTAGCGCTCGCCCTTCACGACATGGGTCGCATCGTTCGGGTCGTTGCTGATGATGCCCGAGATCCGGTCGCCACGGCGCTCGATATCCGTGAGCCAGAAATGCTCATGACGGTTGGTGCCGTAGGGAATGGCGACCTTGAGCGAGAAGCTTTCGACGCCAAGCCCAGGCGCTTCCATCTCTCTCCAGAATTCCGGCAGTGTGGAACGCGCCTTGGCAATCGCCGCAGCCATCTCGGTATCGTTGTCGGGAACCCGGATGACTTTGTCTTTAGAAAAGGCCACCGGTGCCGCGATTGCGGTGACCCAGATCAAGGCCATCAACGCGATCATCAATCGCTTCAGCATGAAGCCCCCCAAGCAAAATCTGCACAGAGAACATCTACCGATCCGGACGGAGTTTGGCTATGGCAACGCAACGCCGGTCGCCGCTTAGTCCGCCAGCATGGCCATCGCGGCGCGGCGGTCGCCCGGCTTGAGGCGCAGGAACAGAGTGCGCGCCGCCTTGATGTCGCGTTCCGTTCCCGTGTCGCAAGCTTTGGCCAGGGCGATCGATGTGGGGTTGTCGGCGCCGACGATGAAGCCGAGCGCCTTGGCAAGCCGGCCCATGGCAGCCCGGTCTATCGTTGCTTCATCCATCGGCTCAACGCCAACGGCGGCGATCTCGCCGATCGTCGGAATAGTAACGGCTGTCGAAGAAGCGGGTCAGATCGATCTCGTATCCGCCGGCCTCGCCGTCGCGCGTGAAGCCGCCTTCGCAGTACGGATTGCCGTAATAGCCGTAAGGGCCATTGTACGGCCTGCAGTCGCGCGTCTCGCTGTGACGGCGATGTTTCCAGCCGATCTCCTGCGCCAGGCTCTCCGACGCGACGGCGGCACCCATGGTGGACGGGCCGGCAGCGGCGGACGTGGCAAAGGCCGGCAGCAGCGCTGCGGCGGCGAGAACGAGGGTGGCACCCTTCATAGGCGAACCTTTCTGATGACGGCGGCCCGTCGGAAGGCCATCGAAGCACTCTAACTCAAAGATGTGGCCATTGCGGGCCCGATGCAATCCCGCGCTTAATCGAAGAAAGGCGGGAAGATACTGTCCTGTTGGGTCTGCGGCTGTCTGTGACGGCGCTTCGGCTTGGCGGCCGGAGGCGGCGCTTCGACCTCTACGGCCTCTTCACCGGCTACGCCCTGGCGATGCGCGGTTTTCGGTCCGTCCGGGTTCGCACCCGGCTTGCGCGCGCGGGGCGGCGGCGCGAGTTCCGTCACCGGCAGTTCGGCCTCTCCCGGCAGGATGCTGCCGTAGAAGGGCAGCATCTGCTTTTCCTTGGCGGCGGCGAGCGATTTCGTCAGCGCCGGTTGCAGCTCCGCCACCAGCTCCGGCTTCGGCTCGAACGTCGTCTTGGAGCGCAGGTGAACGACCTTGTAGCCCTTCTCCTTCAGCGCCGCGAGAATGGTCGGCAGCGCCTTGGCCGTGGCGGCCTTGATGTCGTGGAACAGCACGATACCGCCCTGGCGCTGTTCGATCTGCTTGATCGTGTACGCCGCCAGGCGGCTCGCATCGCCGATGTAGCTGTCGTTGGAGACCACGTCGACGGTGAACGAGGCGACGCCGCGCGACTGCAGATGCGCCAGCATGGGATCGGAATCGCTCAGACCCGGAAACCGGAAGAACGGCGCGATCGGCTTGCCTGCCGCCATCGCCACCGCGGCGAACCCACGCTCGATCTGATCCTTGGATTTATCGAGCGGTAGCCGGCGCAGGTTCAGCGGATGCGACCAGGTGTGCGTGCCCATCGTATGGCCGCGCGCCATCACGTCCTTCACGCTCGCGGGATAGGCGATGGCCATGCGGCCGACCGCGAAGAACGTCGCCTTCGTGCAGTACCGGTCGAGCGTGTCGAGGATCGACTTGGTGATCCACGGCATCGGGCCGTCATCGAACGTCAGCACCACTTCCTTGGGCGCAAGGAAGCTCTCTTCCCTGGCGTAGCGCGAAATATCGCCATAGAGCGGGCCGCCCGTCGGATCGATTTCCACGACGCGCGAAACGGGCAGTCCCCGGCTCTTGTCGCCGCACGACTGCTCCTGCGCCAGGGCGGGCGTGGCGAGGCAAGAGATGGCGAGCGCCAGAATGAAGCGTGTGCGCATGGTTCCCTCGAATTGTCTCGTGCCGACATACGGGAATTCGCTGTGGAGCCGCAACCCTGGAACACGCGCAAAACAGGCAAAAGCCCCTCCGCAGTGGCTCAAGGGCCATGCGGCGCAACGGCCATACGCAAGCGATCAGAACTCCCACCAGGGCTTTTTGGGCTGCGGTGGCGCAGATGTCGTGCCAGGCGGCGGCGCCGGCGGCCCAGCGACCTCCGGCTGCTGCTCCCGCAGCCACGGCAGCACCTCCGGTTCGATCGCTTCGGAACCGGCCGGACTGTCGGGCCCGAACACCGGCGGCGGATGCACGTCCTTGTGGCCGCTCGCGACCTGCCGCTTGGCGATCATCTGCTCCGCGCGCTTGTCATAAGACGCGATGGTCGGCACGTGCTGCTTCGGCGTGACGTGCACGACCTTGTAGCCGCGCACCTTCAGTTCATCGAGCAGCGTCTTCAGGCCTGCCGCCGTCGAAGCCTGGATGTCGTGAAAGAGGATGATGCCCTTGCCGCGCGCCTTCAGCTGCGTCAGCACGTTCTTCATCATCACTTCGGGCTTGCGCGTGGTGAAGTCCTTCGAATCCACGTCGATGCCCCACGTCGCCACGTTCCGCTCCTTGAGATACGCCAGCATCGAGTTTGGCGCGGCGAGATACGGAAAGCGGAAGAACGGCGCCACGGGCGCGCCCAAGCTCTTCTCCACCATGCTGTGGCCGAGTTCGATCTCCTCCTTGGCCTTCGCGGCCGACGTCGCCGTCAGCTTCTTGTGCGACCACGTGTGCAGCCCGATCGTATGCCCCGCGTGCGCCACCTCGCGCAGCAGTTGCGGCTCGACCAGCGCCATGCGGCCGACGATGAAGAACGTCCCCTTCGTACAGTGATCGGCGAGCGCCTGCAGGATGGCCGGTGTCTTGGCGCGCGAGGGCCCGTCGTCGAAGGTCAGCACCACCTCGCCAGGCTGAAGGAAATCGTGGCCGGGGTACTGAGCGCCGAATTGCGGGCCGCCGGTCGTGTCTATCTCGACCGTGCGCGAAACGCCGAGTGCGGCTTCGCCTGCCGGGCACGCGTCCGCCACCGCCGGGCCCGGACCGGCCAAGATCGAGAGAACTGCTGCCAATGCAATTGGTGCCGCCAGCCGTGCGACGACCATACGTCTTCCTCCGCTCGGCTGGACCGTTGGTTCGCGCCCGCCCAAACTTTTCCAATCCCAGACTTTTCAATCGCGTGACATATCCGCGTGACATAATCGCGGCAACCTGCCTCTCGCGCGGAACACCCTCAACAAACTTGTGCCGGCACGTGGTAGGCGGCACGAAAAGGCTATGCTAAGCCCCTTGCCAAGAACACCTTTTCACTGATTTTCCAGCGCTTCCAGGCAGGGCAATGGCCGAGCAAGACGAAAACGTGCGCCCAGACGACGATGACGCAGAGGAACGCGCGGCGACCCTTGTCGACGCCGTCGCAGCCGCGCTCGAAGCCGGGGATAACGCCGAAGCGGTTCATCTCACGCACGAAATGCGTGCGCCCGACCTTGCCGACCTCATCGAACTGCTGGTTCCCGATCAGCGCGTCGCGTTGATCCAGGCGCTGGGCCCGGCGTTCGACTTCGAAGTGCTGTCGGAACTCGACTACACCGTCCGCGACCAATTGTCGGAGGCCCTGCCGAACGAGCTGCTGGCCCGCGCCGTCACCGAACTCGATACCGACGACGCCGCCTACCTCCTCGAAAATCTCGAGGCGGAGGACAAGGAGGAAATTCTCTCCCAGCTCGACACCACCGATCGCGCGGCGCTGGAGCGAAATCTCGAATACCCCGAAGAGACGGCCGGCCGTCTCATGCAGTCCGAGTTCGTCGCCGTGCCGCCGTTCTGGTCGGTCGGGCGCGTCATAGATCACATGCGCGAAGCCGATGACCTGCCCGAGACGTTCTCGGAAATCTTCGTCGTCGATACGTCGTACCGCGTCTTGGGCTCCGTCGATCTGTCGCGCCTGTTGCGCACCAAGCGCGACGTGCCGGTCGGCAAGATCATGGACGAGGATCGCCACGTCGTGCTGGCCACCGCGGACCAAGAAGATGTCGCCCGGCAGTTCGGCCGTTACGACTTGATGTCCGCGCCCGTCGTCGACGCCAACGATCGTCTTGTCGGCGTCCTCACCGTCGACGACGTGGTCGAAGTCATCCAGGAAGAGGCCGACGAGGACATGCGCGCGCTGGGCGGCGTCGGCGACGAAAGCCTGGGCGACAGCGTGCTCTCCACGCTGCGCAGCCGCATTCCGTGGCTTCTCGTCAACCTCGGCACGGCGGTGCTCGCCTCGACGGTCATCCAGGCCTTCGATGCGACCATTCAGCAGATGGTCGCCCTCGCAGTGCTGATGCCGATCGTCGCCTCGATGGGCGGCAACGCCGGCACGCAAACCATGACGGTGACCGTGCGCGCGCTCGCCACCAACAAGCTGGGCCGCGTCAATGCCCGCCGCGTCATCACGCGTGAAGCGCTCGTCGGCCTCGCCAACGGCGCGATCCTCTCGCTGATCATGGCCGGCATCGTCGTCGCCTGGTTCGGCGCCGGCACGCTGGGCTACGTCATCGGCGCGGCGATGATCGTCAACCTGCTGGCGGCCGCACTCGCGGGCATCCTCATCCCGCTGGCGATGGACTGGCTCGAGCTGGACCCCGCGCCGGCCTCCGGCGTCTTCGTCACCATGGTGACGGACGTCGTCGGCTTCTTCGCCTTCCTGGGCCTCGCCACGCTGATGATGCGGTGAGGCGGGCGCCCTTAAACGTTAGAACTGCGCCGCAACCGCCAGGCCGGGATCTATCTCGCCCTTGCGCTCGGCTGCGGCCAGCGCCGCCGGCACGATATTGACCGCATCTCCGACGACGCTGAAGCGCACGTCGAGGCCGGCCCGGATGAACTGATCTTCCTTCATGTGCCGCAGCAGATTGAGGAACGGCGACCAGAACCCGCCGATGTCGGCGACGATGATCGGTTTCTCGTGCTGGCCGAGCTGCGACCACGTCAGCTGCTCGACGAGCTCTTCGAGCGTGCCAACGCCGCCGGGCAGCGCCACGAACGCGTCGGACTTCAGGAACATCAGCTGCTTGCGCTCGTGCATGTCCTTGGTGACGATCAACTCGTCGGCGTCCGTCAGCATCTGCTCCTTCTCGGAGAGAAACGCCGGAATGATACCGGTTACCCGGCCGCCGTGCTCGAGCGTGGCGCGCGCCACCTCGCCCATCAGGCCGAGACTGCCGCCGCCGTACACGAGGCCGATGTCGTGATCGGCGAGTGACTTGCCGAGCGTGCGCGCGGCTTCCGCATAGATGGGCTTGGCGCCTTGGCCGGAGCCGCAATAGACGCAGATGTTACGAATGATGCGGCCAGGCTGACTGCCGTTGACCGAAATGTGCTTCTCAGGGTGCTTATCGCCCCGTTTCTTTTGCATGTTTTTGTACTCGTTCAGAAAAATCACCCGGCCAAGCGCCTTGGCGCCGAGCCGGGACCGTTGGGAATTGAATATGGGGTGCGATTGCGGCGATCGCATCCCCCATTTGTGGACGCGGTTAGCAACGTAACGAACGCCGATGATGGGATTGTGATGCGGGTTACGACTTTTTCGCCGGCGCTGTCGATCTGCGGCCATCCTGTTCGTCGAGAAGTCATCGACCAGGACAACAACGGCCATGAAAACAAGGGCCAGGAAATCAAGGAGCGTGACCTCATGTCTAGCCAAGAGCAAACCGAAGCGATGCAGATGCCGCCTCCCGCCGTCGTCACCGACGAGCATCGCTGGCTGCAGCAACTCGTCGGCAATTGGACCTACGCGATGGAATCGGTATCGCCCGAATGCGGCGGCGGTGGCGGTACCGGCACGCAGACGATCCGCATGTTGGGCGACCTCTGGCTGCTTGCGGAAGCCGAGGGCCCGGCCGGCGACGAAATGATGAGATCGATCATTACGCTGGGCTATGACCCCGAGAAGAAGAAGTTCATCGGCAGCTTCATCGCCAGCATGATGACGCACTTCTGGCCCTACGAAGGCAGCCTCGACGCGGACGGAAAGACGCTGCGGCTGGCCAGCCAAGGACCGCGCTTCGACGGCGCGCCCGGACCGGGCATCTACGAGGACGTGATCGAGAAAGTCAGCGACAACGAGTATCTGCTGCGCGGACGCTTCAAGCTGGACGACGGCTCGTTCAACGAGTTCATGGTCTCGCGCTACACGCGCACGAAGTGAGCGCGATCGGCGCAAGGCGCCCGGGACAACTTCCCGAAATGTCCCGGGCGGATTGATGCCTGCGCGAAGGGAATGCTAGCAGCAACGCCGCGTTGTGCGGCGCCTCGAGTGTGTCGCGACGTGTCGTCGTTGCGAACACATGAGGCCGAAATTGAACCGTATCTCGCTTGCTTTGCTTCTCGCCGCGCTTGTGCCCGGCCTTGCTTCCGCGCACGGCCCCAGCCGTAAAAAGGAAGTCACCACCATCGAGATCAACGCGCCGGCCGACAAGGTCTGGGCCGTGATCGGCAATTACCAGGACATGACCTGGCATCCCGCCATCGCCAAGACCGAGGCGACCGGCGGCAACGAGGTGGACGTCGCCAAGCGCAAGCTGACGTTCAAATCGGGCGGCATCTTCACGGACACGCTGACGAAGTACGAAGAGAAGGAGCGCTCGATCGCGTTCCTGACCAACGACGAAGACCTGAAGACGCTGCCGATCGAGGGTTATTCGACAACGCTCACGGTCACGGAGGCCGGTGGCAAGTCGACCGTCGAATGGAAGGGCGCGTTCTACCGCGGTTACATGAACAACGATCCGCCGCCGGAGCTGTCGGACAACGCGGCCGTAAAAGCCATCTCGGCCTTCCAGAAGGAGGGGCTGGAAGCGCTCAAGGCAAAAGTGGAAAGCGGAAGCTGACCGCAACCGCAGACCCACTCTCCCGGGAAGTGTTGCCGAATATCCCGCCTGATTTTTTGCTGATGTTTCAGTGCTGACATACGTCAGGACAGCGTCAGTCGTGACATGCTATTGCCAATCTTCCATAACGAAGCGGGAAAAAATCCCGACGGGAAGAGGGTGGGGATATGCGTGTCCGGTCAATGCGTTGGATGATGCCCTGTGCCGCGGTGCTGGTCCTGGGGGGCGCCGGGACGGCCCAGGCGGGCCCGGCGGTCGGCCAGTTCGAGATCAAGACGCTGAGCGCCGAGCCGGGCGAGATCGAATTCCAAAGTCAGAACGCGTACGCCCTCGGCCAGCCGAAGCGGCAAACGCGCGCCACGCCGGACGGCTTCGTGGGAGACGACAACAATCTCCCACGCCAGATGCACGCCCTGGAGATCGAGGCGGGCTTCTCGCATTTCTTCAAGGCTCGCGTCGGCATCGAGTTCGAGAAGGAGTACATCGACGACTTCGATACGCCGGCCCAGGCCGGTCACTTCGAAGAGATCAAGCTCGACGAGTTCGAGGTTGAAGGCATCGTCGTCCTCCGGCGACGCCCCGGCGACGGCTTCGGCTTCGGACTGCTGTTCGAATACGAGCACCCGTTCGAATCCGGTGGTCAGCGTACCGCGACGGCCGGTCCGATTTTCGAATGGGGGCAGGGGCCCTGGGTCGCGAGCATCAATCCGCGGGTTACGCAGTTCTTCGGCGGCGACCGCGACGATGACGGCAATCGCGACAACAAGCTCGACTTCGGCTACGCGGCCTCCATTCAGTACAACGCGTCCGAGCGGTTTAGCGTCGCGCTAGAGGCTTATGGCGTGTTCGAACGCGTCGGCGGCAGCGGCCACCAGGATGACGAAGCGGCCCTGTTCGGCGACTTCGATCAGCACCGGCTCGGGCCCATCGCCTATTGGTCGTTCGAGCCGGGCGGCGAGAAGGCAGGCGAGCATAAGCTCGGGGTGGGCGCCTTGTTCGGTCTGAACGACACGACGCCCGACACCACGCTCAAGCTCAGCTACGAGATCACGTTCTGATTTGGCGAGCGGATCACTTGCCCGCGTTGAGGGACTGGATCCAAGCCACGATCTTCCACATGTCCTCTTCGCTTTTCACGATATCCTTGAATGGCGGCATCGGCCCTTTGACGGCTTCTGAGCCTTTGCGGGTGAAGCCCTTGGCTAGAAGATCCTGCGAACCGAGCGTGATCAGGCGAAACAGCGTGTCGTCGTCGTTGCCGTAAATCCAAATCGGGTTCGTGAGCGGCGGTCCCATGCCGCCACCGCCGGTTCCGCCGTGGCAACCGTTGCAGCCGGCAGCCATGTACAGCTTTTGTCCGG
>JAKAXS010000078.1 GCA_021816505.1 Pseudomonadota bacterium | reverse complement strand
CGATCTCAGGGCTACGCCGCCGACGGCGAGATCGGCGGCGAACGCGTGCTGCTGCTCAAGCCCGAAACCTACATGAACGAGAGCGGCCGCTCCGTCGGCGAGGCCGCGCGCTTCTTGAAAATCGGCCTCGACGAAATCTATGTCTTCCACGACGAACTGGACCTGGCGCCTTCGAAGGTGAAGGTGAAGTCCGGCGGTGGGAATGCAGGCCACAACGGCTTGCGATCGATCACGGCGCACCTGGGCAACGACTACAAGCGCGTTCGCCTCGGCATCGGCCACCCGGGCTCGAAGGATGTCGTCATTCATCACGTGCTCGGCGATTTCGCCAAGGCGGACGCGGAGTGGCTGGATGCCATGCTCGACGCCGTCGCGGCGTCAGCCGGGCGGTTGGCCAAAGGCGACGACGCGCGTTTCCTGACCGACGTCGCCAAGGCGCTGACGCCGGACGACGCGAAGGCCGGCGCGCGCAGCCCTCAGAAGCCGGAACCTACGGCGCCAGCAGCCCGCCATCCCGCGGGCGACCGCGCGTCGAAACAGAAGTCGGCACTGGCCGAAAACCTCAAAAAATGGCTCGCAGGGCGAGCCGGCAGCAGCACGAAGGACGGGGACTAGATGGGTTTCAAATGCGGTATCGTCGGTCTGCCGAACGTCGGCAAGTCGACGCTTTTCAATGCGCTCACGCAAACGGCCGCAGCCGAAGCGGCAAACTATCCGTTCTGCACGATCGAGCCCAACGTGGGTGAAGTCGGCGTCCCTGACGAACGCCTGGACAAGCTGGCAGCCATCGCGAAATCGGCACAGATCATTCCGACGCGACTGACGTTCGTCGACATCGCCGGCCTCGTCCGCGGTGCGTCGAAGGGCGAAGGTCTCGGCAACAAGTTCCTGTCGCACATTCGCGAGGTCGACGCCGTCGCCTACGTGTTGCGCTGTTTCGAAGACGGCGACATCACCCACGTCGAGAACCGCATCGACCCGATCGCCGACGCCGACGTGGTCGAGACGGAGCTGATGCTGGCCGACATGGAAAGCCTCGAGAAGCGCATTTCTTCCGTCGAGAAGAAAGCGAAAACGGGCGACAAGGACTCCAAGGCCCAACTCGCCGTCATGGAGAAAGCCATCGTCCCGCTGCGCGACGGCAAGCCCGCGCGCACGGCGAGCATCACTCCGGAAGAGATGCCGGCGTTCCTGGCCCTCCAGCTGTTGACATCGAAGCCCGTCGTTTACGTCTGCAACGTGGAAGAAAACGCCGCGGCAACGGGCAACGCGTTCTCGGCCAAGGTCGCGGAGAAGGCGAAAGCCGAGAATGCGGCTTGCGTGGTCATCTCGGCCAAGATCGAGTCCGAGTTCTCGGGCCTGCCGCCCGAGGACCGGGCGGAGTTCCTGGGCTCGATGGGTCTGGAAGAACCCGGCCTCAACCGCCTCATCCTCGCCGGCTACAGCCTGCTCGACCTGGTGACCTACTTCACCGTCGGTCCCAAGGAAGCGCGGGCCTGGACCATCACGCGGGGCACCAAGGCGCCGCAAGCGGCCGGCGTCATTCACACGGACTTCGAGAAGGGCTTCATCCGCGCCGAAACGATCGCCTACCAGGACTACGTCGCTCTCGGCGGTGAAGTCGGTGCGAAAGATGCGGGTAAGATGCGGCTGGAAGGCAAGGAGTACATCGTCAAGGACGGCGACGTCATGCACTTCCGGTTCGCGAACTAGGCCTGAGACCGCGATATCCGCTAGGCCGTGACCCTAGCTTCCGAGCGTACCGTGGGATTGTGAGCGGAAACGTCGGCCTTGCTGTCGACATCCGCTACGACCCGGTTGCGGCCGCTGCGTTTGGCGACGTATAGCGCGACATCGGCGCGCTTCAAAAGTTCGCCGGACGTTTCACCGCGCACATACTCGCTGACGCCGAAGCTGCAGGTGGCGCCGAACAGCCCGTCACTTCCGGGATACCGCATGCTCTCAAACTGCTGGCGCAATCCCTCCGCCAGATCCTTGGCGGTTGAGCGGTCCGCACCCGGCACGACGATCGCAAATTCCTCGCCACCAAGCCGGCCCACGATCCCGGCAACGCTCGCCGCATTCATCGCCACGGCCTGGATGACTTCGTCGCCAACGTCGTGACCTTGCGAGTCGTTGATCAGCTTGAAGTGATCGATGTCGAACATGATTGCCGACAACACGTCCGAGGACGACGTCAGCTCGATGGCCTCGTCGAGACGGGAAAAGAATGCGCGGCGGTTGAACAGGCCGCTGAGCGGATCGCGTTCCGCCAGTTCCAGGAGCTTGCGCTGCGCGGCAAGCAGGCGTTCCGCCGCCCGCATGCGGGCCATCAGCGCCTGAGGGCTCGGAGGCTTTTCGATATAGTCGTCGGCGCCGCTATCCAGCGCTTCCGCCAAGCTTTGGGCGTTCGCTTGTGACGACATCACGATAACGTAGAGCGGCCGCGCGATGGTGCGAACGCGCCAGGCGAGTTCCATTCCCGGCAGCGGGGACACTTCTAGACTTGTGACGACAACGTCGACGCTCTCGTCACCATCGGTAAAATCCAGAGCCTCTTGCGAGTCCGTGAAGCACGACATGTAGTGCCCACGCGGCTCCAACACGCTCGCAATCACACGATGAACAACCTTGCTGGGGTCGACGACAACGATATGCATCGATGTTGGAGTCCTGGGGCGAGACGGTTGCGACAAATCACTCTGCGAGCAACAAGCTTGCCAAACCCTTAATCCGCGCACGGAAACGCTTTATTCAGGGGCAGTTTCGGGGTCTGACTGCGTTGGGTCCGGGTCAGGATCGCGCTAAACTCGCCTCGCCAAAACCAAGTCGGATTCTCCAAGTGCTTGCCCAAACCGAAGCTGAAGAATTGATGGACCGCGTGTTCGACGCATGGAACGCACGGAACATTCCGAAAATGCTCACGTACTTCTGCGACGATCTGATCTTCGTCGAACACGCGGGAGAAGGCGGCACCGGCTTCAAGGTGCACCACGGGGCATCCGCGTTCGGCGACTATTTGCAGACCTATCTCGACGTCGCCGACTGTGTCTCGACGGTGAATTTTCTGACCTACGACGGAATCCACATCCGCACGGTGATTGGCTTTGCCGTCGTGCATCGCAAGACGAACCTGAAACTCGTCGGACGCTTCCGGCAGGTCATACGCCTACGCGACGGATTGATTTCGCATCTGGACGAGTACCACGACCTCGACGCGTCAGCCTCGTTCTGGAAGATGACGAACGAGTAGGGTGCGCGCGCGGCTAGGGGCCCTCGATACTTTGCACCCGGGACCGGCTTGCACCCTGTGCACGGCGCGGCTTGCGAACCGCAGCCTGATCCTTGGCGATGAATTCGATGATGTCGGCGATGTCGATGAACTGGTCGACCTTGCGACGCAATTCGTCGGCGATCATCGGCGGCCGGAGCTGGAGCGTCGATACGACAGACACCCTCACGCCGCGCCATTTCAACGCCTCGACCAGCGGGGACAGAACCGCATCGCCGCTGAACAGCACCACGTGATCGACCTGCGCGGCGATTTCGAGCGCATCGACAGCGACTCGGACGTTCAGAAAGCTCTTGTTTCCGCGCCGGCCGACCGTCTCGGTCTCGCGCCCAGCACAGGCTACGGTCGTATAGCCATTGTACTCGAGCCAGTCGGTCAATGGACGCAACGACGAGTCCTCGTCGTCGTCACGATCGATGTGGTAGAAGTTGATCCGCACCAGTTGCGCGATGTCTTGGAAGAAGGTCAGAACCTTCTTGAAATCGACATCGACGCCCATACCCCCCAGCGTCGCCCGCAGATCAGGGCCGTCGATAAATACAGCGAGGCGTTCGTTCTTCGCAAAGTCCATGCACACCAATCCTTGCAATGCGCTCGCAAAAACGTGCGCAATGGGTTGTGTTTGTGACCCTGCCGAGCCCCCCGCAGAGCGGCGGCAACAATCGTGTTCTCACTCTAAAACATTGACGAGACGCTAACCTTGGCCCGGAGCCGAACTATGGCAATTCCGCGGACCTACACAATTTTCCTGGAGATTGCCGATGAACCAAACGTTTCATTCGCCTAGTTTGTTCCACCGCTCTGGATAGAGAGAGACGAGGCCTTCGCGGCTTGCAGCTGCAATGCCCCTCTCAGTGACGAGTCCTGAGACAAGGCGAGCAGGAGTTACGTCGAACGCGGGATTGGCGGCCTGCGCATTCAGCGGCGCGATTTCCACCTCCGCCACTCTACCGTCAGGCAAGCGACCCATCATCTTCAGGACTTCGTCCGCACTTCTCTCCTCGATCGGAATGTCGCTTCCGTCCGCCACGCTCCAGTCGATCGTCGAGAAAGGCAGCGCGACGTAGAAGGGCACGCCGTTGTCATGCGCGGCGAGTGCTTTCAGGTACGTCCCGATTTTGTTGGCCACGTCGCCGTTCGAGCTGACGCGATCGGTGCCGACGATGACCAGATCCACCTCACCGCGCTGCATCAGATGCCCGCCGGCGTTGTCGGCGATCAACGTGTAGGGCACACCATGCCGGCCCAGCTCGAACGCTGTCAGCGCGGCACCTTGATTGCGCGGCCGCGTTTCGTCCACCCAGACATGAAGTGGAATGCCCGCGTTGAACGCATGATAGATCGGCGACGTCGCCGTTCCCCAGTCGACGCACGCGAGCCATCCGGCGTTGCAATGGGTGAGGATCTGAACCGGCTTGCCACCCTTGCCGCGCGCGATTTCCTCGATCAGCGGCAGGCCGTTGATACCGATGCGCCGGCACGATTCGACATCCTCGTCGCAGATCTCCGCAGCGCGGCCGTAGGCACGCGCGACACGCGCGCCTGGCTCGATCGGCGCGAGTGCCATGCGCATCTCTTCGAGCGCCCATCGAAGATTGATTGCCGTGGGCCTTTGCGCGGCGAGATGCGCGATGGCCTTGCTCAGCGCATCGTCCGACGCGTCCTCGCGCATGGCCAGCGCAACGCCGTAAGCCGCGGTCGCACCGATCAGAGGCGCGCCGCGCACCTGCATCGTACGTATCGCGACAGCAGCGTCGTCGCTCGTCGTGAGCTTCAACGTGGCGAACGCATGCGGAAGACGCGTCTGGTCGATGATTTCCACCGACCAGCCGTCGTCGTTGAGCCAGATTGTTCGATAAGGCTTGCCGTCGATTTGCATCGACGAGATTTAGCCGGCTCCTCCTGCAGGGGGAACACCCAATGCAACGTGCAGGGTATGTTCAAGCCCGCATTCCGTGCAGCTTAGCGCGTACCACTCCGCGTATGGCCGCGAGGATTGATCCTCGATGCCGAGTTTTGTGTGGCTGCATCTCGGGCAAGCCACGTCGATCGTCGGATTGGAGCGCCACGCTCCCATGTGCATCCAAACGGCGCTCGCCTCGTCTTGTGTGATCGGCCGGACAGGCTTGATCGCTGACAAGTGGTGATCCATGACGAAGTCCCCTAGCGTATTAGCCCCACCCCCGCCGGCTCGAAACCGGCAAATCAGATGGTGCGGCGAAACGGTGGCAAGTCGATGACCTGAATGCCTGTTCAGGGTCGCCGATGAACGCCGGCCGCCAGAAAATGTTTCGCTCGCACCGCACCAATTCTGCAATGATTGAAGATGGTTAACGCTCCGCCTGCGTCGCAAGCAGCAATCACGGGCTCAGTGGCCTTCGAATGCGACGAGAGCGTGCCCATTGCAGCCATGCTGCTTCAGCAACGCGCTGCCGCCCAGATCGGGAAGATCGATGATGAAGGTCGCCCCGACGATGGTGCCACCCGAGCGCGTGATCAGCTTTGCGGCAGCCGTAGCCGTGCCGCCCGTCGCAATGAGATCGTCGACGATGAGTATCCGCTCCCCCTGAGCGATGGCGTCCTCATGGATCTCGATCACGTCGACACCGTACTCCAGCGTGTACTCCTGCCCGATGGTCTTCCACGGCAGCTTGCCCTTCTTGCGGATCGGCACGAAGCCGCAGCCGAGCCTGTCGGCCACCGCGCCGCCGAGAATGAACCCGCGCGCCTCGACGCCGGCGACGGCCTGCACGCCCTTGTCGCGGAATGGTTCGGCCAGTCCGGCGATCGCCTGCTGAAACCCCTCCGCATGACCGAGCAGTGTCGTCACGTCACGAAAAATGATGCCCGGCTTCGGATAGTCCGGAATGCTGCGAATAAGGCTTTTCAGATCGACCAACGCCACCTCCCCGTCAAACGAACGGCGCAAAGTATCAGTATGGCTGCAGACAGGGTAGGGCGTTTGCGGCAGTTCCAATCGGCGTGTCGCGCTCGTCCGGGCGCGGGGCCGTGAGGAGTGATGACATGTCGAACACAGATTTTGCTCTGACGACGGACGCCGCCGACTTCGACGACCTCCCCCGCACCCTGCGCCGTGAGCGCGACGCACGCGAACGCGAGAAGCGCGAACGGGAGCGTGAACGAGAGAGCCGCGAACAAAAAGCGACGGAGCGCAGCGAGCGCGAGGCGCGGAAAGCCACGCAGCCCGCCTTCGAGCCCGGCCCGTCCCTCTACGTCCCGCGCGATTCAGACCTCAAGTCCGGCAGCGACGAGGACGGCGAGTATCCGGCAGCGACCGTCAAGCGCTTCGACGTGCCGTTCATGCACATGATGGGCTTCTATCTCAAGGCCGTGGTGGCCGCGATACCGGCGCTCATCTTGCTGGTCGGCATCAGCTGGGGCATGGGACAGCTCATCAAGATCTTCTTCCCGTGGCTGCTGAAAGCCCAGATCTACATCCATTTCCCGAACTGACCGACCAACCGCGAGCCGCTAGACGCCGTCGCCCAGGATGCGCCCGGCGACAGCGTCGAGCTTGCGGATCAGCGAGGCGTCGCGTGCTTCCGGTGCAGTGATGATCGCGACGTCCAACGCGCGATCCGAACCGATCGGGCACGCGGGGTGTTCCCGCGGAAATTCCTTGGCGAGCCGCGTCACCATGCGCTGCGCCATCTGCGTGTTGCCCTGCATGACGTGAATGATCGAGGCCACGTCGACGGCTGCGTGCTCGTCGTGCCAGCAATCGTAGTCCGTCACCATGGCGACCGTCGCGTAGCAGATCTCCGCTTCACGGGCGAGCTTGGCCTCGGGCATGTTGGTCATGCCGATCACGTCGCAGCCCCAGCTGCGATAGAGATTGCTTTCCGCCCGCGTCGAAAACTGCGGGCCCTCCATGACGAGATACGTTCCGCCGCGCGTATGCGGCACGCTTTCGAACGCGGCGGCCGCCGCGACCGCATCGACCAGCAGCGGGCTCACCGGATCGGCCATCGAGACATGCGCCACGAGGCCAGGGCCGAAGAAGCTCTTGTCGCGCGCGAAGGTGCGGTCGATGAACTGGTCGACCAGGACGAAATGCCCGGGCGCCAGCTCTTCCTTCAACGAACCGCACGCGGAGATCGACACCAGGTCGGTCACGCCCGTCCGCTTCAACGCATCGATGTTCGCGCGGAAATTGATCGACGACGGCGGCACCGGATGGCCCCGCCCGTGACGCGGTAGAAACCGGATCGGCAGTCCGTCGATCTCCGCAAACAGGATATCGTCGGACGGCGCCCCCCACGGCGTCATCACGCGCACCCATTGCTGGTTTTCGAGCTCCGGCAGGTTGTAAAACCCGCTGCCTCCGATGATGCCCAGAACCGATTTCGTCATCCCGCGCCCCCTGCGTTTCTCGCCTGCGCAGGAAGGCATGAGGCGGACGGCCGCGCAAGCCTGCACGCTCCTGAAGTCGACGAGGGCTCGCCCTGAAAATAATCAGAACCAGGTTGGCTGCCACAGGTGCAGCACCCAGCGCACGGCTCCCGGATAGAAGTACCAGGCGATCGCAACCGCACTGACGATCAGCAGGAGCATCAGCAGCAGGCCGAACGTAAACGAAGCGCGGTATCCGACGCCCGTTCCCGGCGCGCCGATCGCGATCGTCTCGCGCTGGTTGCCCACGTTGTACATCAGGCCGCGCTTGCCCAGGCTGAGGCTGACGCCGGACTTGGAAAAGTTGAGGTGCACGTATGGAAGGATCGTAACCGTCTTGCGAAAACGAAATCCCATCGGCGGTCTCCCCTTTGGCGCCGCTGCCGCGACGCGATCCGTAGGGAGCCAACCCGAGTCGCATGACGGCCACAAGACCGTTATGCGCGCCTACTTCCCTTCCACGCCGAACCATTTGTCGTGGAGGGCTTGATAGGTCCCGTCCTCGCGGATCGCCAGCAGGGCGCCATCGACGCGTTTGCGCAGATCGCTGCCGCGCTGGAAGACGATGCCGTAATCCTGCTTCTTGAACACCGTCCCCACCACTTGCGCGCGACCCTTACCCTCGGTGTTGGCGTAGTAGAGCAGCACCGGCGAATCGAACACCACCGCATCGACATCCTTGTTGAGCAGCGCGGCGTAGGCGTCCGCGATTTTCTCGTACGTCTTCACCTGCGCGCGCTGTTCCTGCAGCCAGGCCGCCGACGTCGAACCCTTCGTGGTCCCGACTTTCTTGCCGGGCAAATCCTCTGGTCCCTTGATCGCGCCCTGAATTTGCTCGACCGTCAGCGACGCCGTCAGCTGGGCGGTGTAGTAGGCGACGAAGATCACGCCGACGAACATCCAAAGGATGGCGAACAGCCGCGCCAGCCAGCTGCGCGGCATCGACTCGCCCTGCGTGGCAAGCGTGCCCGCCGCCCACCACAGCGCATGCAGGATGCCGGACGAATATGGCAGGTCCGGCGGTACGATGCCTTCGGGATGCCGCCGCTCCAGCCACCACACGACGTGAGCCGGTATGATCACCAGCAGCGCAGCGATGCCGAGCCAGATCAGCGCCGTCTTTGAAAACAGCGCCCGCAACAGCCCCGCCAACGGATTCTCCGGCCCGCCGCCGCCATCGCCGCGCACCAGGATCTGCAGGCCGCTATCCATCATCGGCTGCGAGAAGTCCAAGACCTTGTCACGCTCGGCCGTGACCGAGATGGCCGCGATCCCGACGTCCGCCTGTCGCGCCTTCACGAGCTCCAGCAGCGACGGCACGTCATTGGCAAACACGAACTCCGTTTCGATCTTCAAACGCTCTGCGATCGACCGCCACAGCTCGACACTGAAGCCCGTCAGTTCGCCCTTTTTGTCGATTACGAACGGCTCCAGCACGCGCGTCGCGACCTTGAGCTTCTGCGTTTCCTGAGCGGACGCGCTGCCTGCACCCGACAAGGCCAGCATGAGGACAGCCGCCAGCGCCAACAGAAATCGTGTCATGTCACCCTCGAATGTCGCTGTTCGTGCCGCGCCCTACCAGGCCATCGGCTTCTTGTCTTTGAAGAAGCCGCCCGTCGGCCCATCGTCCGGCAGCGTCGCGAGCCAGACAGCCGTTTCCGCACCCTGCCCAACGTCGCGCTCGGCGTTGTCGCCGCCCATGTCGGTCTTTACCCAGCCCGGATGCATCGAGTTGATCTTGATGTTGCCGGGTCCGATCTCGGCGGCGAACACGCGCGTCAACACGTTGATCGAAGCCTTCGAGAGCCGGTAAGCCGGCCACTGCCCGCCCATCTCCGACAGCTGCCCGAGGCCGGACGACATATTGACGATGCGCCCGTAATTGTTCCGCTGCATGATCGGGATCGCGCGCTGGATCAGCCGCAACGGGCCGAGCACGTTGGTGTTGAACGTGTGCGCGATCGTCTCGATCGAAACGTTCATCGCCGTCGTCCCCGTGCTGGGACCATCCGGCATGATGCCCGCATTGTTGACGAGAATATCCAGGCGCCCGCCGAACAGATCCTCGACCTGCTTGAGGCCCTCCGCGCAGCTTTCGTCGCTGTCGACATCGATCGGCACGACGCCGACCTCGATGCCCTCCGACAGCAGTTTTTCAGCCGCCGCCTGCGCCTTGACCGGATCGCGCGCACTGAGCACCGTGACAACCCCCAGCCGCTCCAGCTGCCGCACGATCAGA
>JAKAXS010000600.1 GCA_021816505.1 Pseudomonadota bacterium | reverse complement strand
TTCCGATCTAAGGAAACATCTCGCGCGCCTCGTCCGGGCTCAGCACTTTGATGTAGGCGACATGGCCGCCGCCGAGACGGGCCAGCTCGAGCTCCGTCATCACCGGTTCGAAATCTTCCGGCTCAGTCCGCTTCGTATTCGTCTCATTCATGACGCAACTCCTCTCGTGTTCGAGGCGCTTCGGGCGTCGTCATGGTCAAGGGCGATTTTCGCCGCCAGTACTTGCACATGATGCTCTCCCGATTCGCTGGCTTTGGCTGTGTCTGCCTAGCCTCTACCTCGACTTTTTCGCCTGCCCGATATCGATCTTTCGTATGAGCCGCTGTGGCTCATGCCGCTGCAGATCGATCGCTAGCAAGCCGTTGTTCAGGTCCGCACTCGTCACCTCGATGCCGTCGGCCAGCACGAACGTGCGGCTGAACTGGCGCGCGGCGATGCCGCGATAAAGATACTCGCGCGATTTGTCGTCCTCCTGCTTACCACGCACGGTCAGCTGCTTGTCCTCGACGGACACATCCAGCTCCTCGCGCCTGAAGCCCGCGACGGCCAGCGTGATGCGCAGCGTTTCCGCGCCACCCTCGGTGCCGACACGTTCGATGTTGTAGGGAGGATAGCCGTCACCCGTACCCTTGTTGGCACGGTCGATTAGGCGTTCGATTTCCTCGAACCCCAGAAGCATGGGGTTCGACAAGAGAGAGAGTCGTGACATGCGAGAAGCCCTTTCGTGAAAGCGACCTCGATCCGAATACCTCCGGCGCCGATCAGCGAGATCCGGTACCGCGCCAGCCCCGTCAGGGCGCTGACCACTTGGGGAAGATATGGGATGAACAGGCGCGCGTTCAAGCGAGCTGAAGCGCGCCGCCGAAGGGCCATTTTTTGGCACCGGTTGGCGCTTTAGGAGGTCGGTCGCCTGGTTTGAACGAGCGAACACGGCGCAGTCTCCAAAACACGCAGGAACTAGTCCTTCATGATAAATACGTACTTGGGGCACCCAATCCTTCTGGCACTTTTTGTCGCAGCCGCTGCGGGGGCCGTGCCTGCTGGTGCGCAGGACAAAAAGGCGGACGAGGCGACGCTGTCGTCTGAGATCAATCTCACACCCGAGGAGCAGGCCGAGCGCGATGGCCGCAAGGCGTGCAAGGTGGCGATCTGCGACGCGTTTCACAACCGCAAGCCGGGCGCCGACATCGCCTGCGCCATCACCAAGTCGATGCGCAAGGAGCAGCTGCAGAAGATCGTCTCGAAGGCGAAGGTGAGCTGGCCCTGGGGCCGCGTCGTCTGCAAGACCGACGTGAAGGCCTCGCGCGAGATGCTGATCAAGGCGATGACCGAGCCCAAGATCGAAGCTCAGTTCGAGATGCACAAGATCACGTGCACCGTGGAGCGCGAGAAGGAGGCTCCGTCGGAAATCAGCGCCGAGATGTCGCCGAAGATCACGTTCGAGAACGGCAAGGCGACGAAAGCCGCGCTGATGTGGGGCAAGGTCGACGGTCCGACGGTGATCAAGGGCGCCATGTGGACGGCGACCGCCGCCGACAACACCATCGGCGTGCTGCAGTCGATGATCGTCGAGGACGTGAACGACTTCGTCGACAAGAAGTGCGACGAGGTGAAAGCCGATTGGAAGAAGTAGCCAGAGCCTGATCGTTCGAGACGCGAGCCATTCTGCGCGCGTCGAGGACGTGAATCAGACTCTCAAACAAGGAGCTAGAGCACGGTCGCGCCGAACAAGCCGATTCCAACAAGAGCGAACGTGCTCTAGCCGCCGATGAAGGGAACGGACGTCAGCAGGAAGTAGCCGTTCAGCGTCAGCAGGATCCCCGAAATGCCAAGGGCACCACTGGCGAACAGCATCCACGTGCCGCTGGCGATGATGCCGATCGAGGCCAGGATGATGGCGATCTGCAGCGCGGCTTCCGCATAGTCGAAGTACGGGTCTTTTTGCATCGCGACGTCGCGCTCGGCCTCGAGCGCTTTCGCGCGCGTCCACAGCTCGTCCAGGCCTTCGTTGTTCTCTTTGTTGCTGGTCAGCTGCTTGTCCAGCTCGCGATACTCGCCGATCTTCTTTTCGAACGCGGCGCGGGTCTCGGGCTGCATCGACGTATTGGTGTCGAGCTGGATTTGCATTTCGTCCACCTGCAGGCGGACGGCCTGGCGACGCATGTTCTTGGCCTGGAAGAACGACCACAGGTTCGCGGCCTCGATGTTCTTCAGCGTCGCGTCCTTGCCGGCGTTGTTGCCGCCCATCGCGCAGATCGCCAGAACGACGGCAAGAGCGCCGATCCAGACGCCAATCCAGCGCTCGCGGTCGCGATTGTTGTCTTCTTCCGCCATGCGGCCCAGGTCATCCCAGGCCATGATCGCGCCCCTTGGACGTGACGAGCTCGGTGCGCACCACGACCTTGCCGTCGTCGTTGAGGCGATAAAGGATCGGTGCGGCGGTCGCCAGTTCGCGGGCGATGATCTCTTCGCCCGTCAACCCTTCGAGATGCATGATGAG
>JAKAXS010000599.1 GCA_021816505.1 Pseudomonadota bacterium | reverse complement strand
TGCACAACGGCATCATCGAGAACTACCGGGACTTGAAGGCGGAGCTGTCGGCCGCCGGACACACGTTCGAAACGGACACGGACACGGAAGCGGTCGTCCATCTCATCACGCACGAGATGGACAACGGCAAGCAGCCCGTCGCCGCCGTGCAGTCGGCACTCGCGCGATTGCAGGGCGCGTTCGCACTCGGCATCATCTTCGCCGGTCACGACGACTTGATGATCGCCGCCCGGCAGGGCAGCCCGCTCGCCATCGGGCATGGCACCGGCGAAATGTACATGGGCTCCGATGCCATCGCCTTGGCGCCCTTCACCGACACGATCACCTATCTCGATGAAGGCGATTGGGCCGTTCTACGCCGCTCGGGCATGGAGGTGTTCGACCGCGCCGGAAAGAGCGTGACACGGCCGCAGGTCAAGTCCGTGGCCAGCGCCTTGCTGGTCGACAAGGGCAACCACCGCCATTTCATGGCGAAGGAAATCCACGAGCAGCCGGACGTCATCAGCCACACGCTGGCCAACTATCTCGACATGGGCGCCGGCACCGTCAACATGCCCGACATGGGTATCGATCTGTCGAAAGTGGAGCGTGTGACGATCTCCGCGTGCGGTACCGCCTACTACGCGGGCCTCGTCGGCAAGTACTGGATCGAGCGATACGCCCGCGTGCCGGTCGAAATCGATATCGCGTCGGAGTTCCGCTATCGCGAGGCGCCGCTGCAGCCGGGCGGGCTGGCGCTCTTCATTTCGCAGTCGGGCGAGACGGCGGATACGCTGGCGACGCTGCGCTATTGCAAGAGCGGCAAACAGCACATCGCGTCCGTCGTCAACGTGCGCACGTCGACCATCGCGCGCGAGTCGGACGTGATCTTGCCCACCCTCGCGGGGCCCGAGATCGGCGTGGCATCCACCAAGGCGTTCACATGTCAGCTGGCTGCGATCGCATGCTTGGCGATCGCGCTCGGCCGCGCCCGCGGCACCATCTCGGTCGAGACGGAACGCGAACTCGTAACGGCTCTGACCGAGATGCCGCGCCTCATCTCCACGATGCTGCGCGACGAGAGCCAGTTCGAGGCGCTGGCGCATTCGCTTTCCAAGGCGCGCGACGTTCTCTACCTGGGCCGCGGCATCAACTACCCGCTGGCGCTGGAGGGTGCGCTGAAGCTCAAGGAGATCTCCTACATCCACGCGGAGGGCTACGCGGCCGGCGAACTGAAGCACGGCCCCATCGCCCTGATCGACGAGAACGTTCCGGTCATCGTGATGGCGCCGGAGGATGATCTATTCGAGAAATCGATATCGAATCTGCAGGAAGTCGCGGCGCGCGGCGGACAGATCATCCTTATTTCCAATGCCGACCCGGAAAAGGCCGGCTGCCGCCTGGCAGCCCATATCAGGGTGCCCGAGGCGCACCCCTTTGCGAATCCGCTCCTTTATGCGGTGCCGGCACAACTTATCGCCTACCACACGGCTGTTGTGATGGGCACGGACGTTGACCAGCCACGAAATCTCGCCAAGTCCGTGACTGTCGAGTAACAGTCTCACAGGGGAAGGGCGCAAAAAATGCCCTGCCCTTGATTTGCCTCCTGGACCTGCTTTGACTGGGCCTCCGTGAGGGCAGGGTGTGACTCGCGGCATGCTGAAATTGCTTAGGTGGACGATGCGGTCGGGGAACCGGACACTGACCATTATGCTGCTCGCTGGCGCGTTCTCGCTGCCGGCCCAGCTTGCGTGCGCCCAGACCGTCAAGAAGCCTGCACCGGAGCAGGCCGGCGCCGCCAAGAAAGATCCCAACGTCGCGCTGAAGGCGCTCGAGGCCGGCAGCAAAGCCTATTCCAGCGGAAAACTCGAACCGGCGATCCAGTCGTTCACCGCCGCGCTTGCGAACGGTGGTCTTCCGCCGCCCAAGATGGCGCAGGCCTATTACTACCGCGGGCTGTCCTACAAGAAGCAGAAGAAGCCCGCGCAAGCGCTGTCCGACCTGACCGTTGCTGTCTGGGTCAACGGCGGGCTCAACGAATCCGAACGCGCCGCGGCCATGGACGCGCGCAACGAAGTCTACCGCGAAGCAGGCCTTGGCGATCAAGCGCCGCCCATCGCCAATGCCGTCGGAACGCCGGCACCCGCACCCGCACCCGCACCGGCACCAGCGGCCACCGCAGCTGCCGCGCCTGCCGCTGCCCCGACACCGCCGCCCGCAGTTGTTGCACCGCCGCCAGTTGCGCCGCCACCGGTCGTAGCCGCCGCACCGCCTCCGACGGCCACGCCCGCGATGGCTCCCTTCTCGACGGAAGCCACACCCGCAGCGACGGCCGAACGTCCGGTCTGGCAGGCCGATCCGAACGCGCCTCCGCCGCCGCCCATGCAGCTGCCGGCCGATGCGCCGCCACCTGCCTCGGCCGCCGCTCCGCCCGCGCCATCCGCTTCAGGCCCGGTCGCGGTGCTCTCCAATTCGCCGGAAGCGACGCCCGCTTCTCCGCCACCGATGACACCGGTCAGCAGCCT
>JAKAXS010000598.1 GCA_021816505.1 Pseudomonadota bacterium | reverse complement strand
GATCTCTTCGGCGAGACTCTGGTGGCGCGTTTGCGTGCGGAGGGTCACCCCGTCGCGACCGTGTCCCACGGCGATGCCTTTGCGGTCAGGGCGGATGGCAGCTACGTCGTATGTGCTGAGCTTGGCCGCCAGGGATATGACGCGCTGCTCAAGCATCTCACGAGCGTTGGTAACTTCCCCGCGAAGATCGTCCATGGGTGGTTGCTCACCGCCGACGAAAGCTTCCGCCCCGGCTCCAGCTTCTTCCACCGCAACCAAGAACGCGGCCTGTATAGCCTATTGTTCCTCGCGCAAGCGCTGGCCGATGCCGACGCAAGCGAGGTGGCGATAACTGTCCTGACAAACGGCGCGCAACGGCTCGGCGAAGAACCGCTTCTGCACCCCGAGAAGGCGACGGTGCTCGGTCCCGTGCAGGTTCTGCCGCGAGAGATGCCCCACCTCAAGGTGAGGACGATCGATATTCCCTCGACCGCGTTGAAGAGCGGCGCGTCCCTCGTCGATTTCGCAGGACCATTCAACGGCAAAGCACGTTCCGCCGCACAGTCGGCGAAATGGGTAACCGAACTGCTGCTGGAAGAGCTTTCCTCCGAGCCCGCGAACGAAATCGTTGCCTATCGCAACGAGCGTCGTTGGATCCGCTCATACCGGGAGGTCCGGCTCGACCCGGTCGAGCCAAGCAATTCGAACTTCCGCGAGCGCGGCGTCTACCTCATCACCGGCGGCCTCGGCGACCTGGCGCATCAATGCGCGCTCGATCTCGCCCGGTCGTTCCGGGCGCGTATCGCCCTGATGGGCAGAACTGATCTTCCGGACCGTTCCACATGGAGCGAACTGGCCGGCGGGCGCGCTGGCGCATCGCAAATCGCGCGCGCCATCGCCGCGATCCACGAGATCGAAGCCGCCGGCGGCGAAGTGCTGTACGTGCGCGCCGACATCACCGATCCCGAAGCCGTTCGTGGCGCCGTGGAAAGCGTCAAGGCGCACTTCGGCCCGATCAACGGTGTGCTTCATGCCGCCGGCATCGTGAGGGACGACCTGATCCAGTTGAAGTCGCCTGCCGATGTCGAGGACGTTCTTGCACCCAAGGTGCTCGGCACGATCGCGCTGGATGAGGCGCTGCAGAGCGAGCCGCTGGACGTGTTCGTACTGTTCTCCTCGACCAGCACCGACATCGCGCCGGCCGGCCAGGTCGACTACGTCGCCGCCAACGCCTATCTTAACGCATTCGCCGAAAGCCGCGCGAACAAGGGCGGCACGCGGGTGGTCGCCATTCACTGGGGCATATGGCGCGACGTCGGCATTGCGGCCCGCGCGATACACGATGCCGGAAGCGACACCGCATCATCCAAAATCGAAGCCGCCAGCCAGCCGCTGTTTCAGGACCGCGTGCAGCAAGAGGCGAGCGAATGGCTGGAATTGAATGTCAATCCGGCGCACGATTGGCTGCTTGAGGAGCATCGCCTCCGGTCGGGCGAGGCCGTGTGGCCGGGAACCGGTTACATCGAACTCCTGGCGGAAGCTGCCGCCGAGTTCGGGATTCGCGGCGCGATCGATATCCAAGACGTGAACTTCGTGCGCCTGCTGCACGTTCCCGATGGTGCCACCAGCAAGATCCGGGTACTCGCGGCTCCGGACTCCAAGCAGATCCGATTTGCCATCGAGAGCTACGTCGTCACTGAAAAGGGACCCGCGTGGCTGCGGCACGCCGAAGCCTCGGTGTCGCGGTTGAAGGAACCGCGGCCCGCCCCCATCGCTATAAAAGACGCCGTCGCGCGAACGAACGGGAAAATGCGGTCCGACGGCGGGCGCGCAATGCGTTCGTCCCAGGACATACATCTGCGTTTCGGACCGCGCTGGCAGGTGCTGCGTGAGCTGTCGGTCGGAGGCCAATCGGCAGCCGCGCGCCTGCAGCTCGACGATGCGTTCAACGGCGACATCACGCGTGGCCTGGCGTTCCATCCGGCGCTGGCCGATATCGCGACCGGCTACGCCATGGAGTTGATACCCGGCTATTCGCCGGCCGCAGGTCTGTGGGTGCCGGCGCACTATCGCCGCCTCAGATTGTATGGACCGTTGCCGGCGACTGTCTGGAGCTTTGTGAGCCTCTCGCAAAGCAGCGAGTTCGGCCATGGCTTCGCGACGTTCGATATCACCCTCACCGATGCGGAAGGCCAGGTGGTGGCGGTCATCGAGGGCTTCACCGTGAAGCATCTCGCGGCAGGCGACCAGAGCGCACCTCAGCTCAACGACACTCAAGGCGCCGTCCTCATCGGAAGCGCGTCGGATCGCGAAGTCTCGCCCGCAATGGCGCGGCTGGCTGCTCAGGTCGATCAGGGCATCGCGGCGGATGAAGGCGGCGAGGCTCTTCGCCGGGCGGTCGCTACGGGTCTCCCGCAGATCGTCGTCAGCTCGATGGATCTTGCGCTTCTGCAGAAGAATGCCGCGCAACCCGCCGAAAGCGCGGCCCGTTCCAGTTCCGGTCTCGACCGTCCCAACATCGACGCGCAG
>JAKAXS010000597.1 GCA_021816505.1 Pseudomonadota bacterium | reverse complement strand
AGACGAGCAGTCTACCGTGTTATATCAGCCGATCGTTCGAGCAACTGACGGCTGCGTCGTCGCGTACGAGGCGCTTGCCCGCTGGCACCATCCCGAACTCGGAGCCGTCAGCCCGGCGACGTTCGTTCCGATCGCCGAGCGATCCGATCTCATCCACGCCTTGACGCGCAGTGTGCTCAAGAAGGCCTTGGACGCCGCACGTGACTGGCCCGACGACATTCACCTCAAGATAAACATCTCGATGCGCGACCTGGCGTCGCCCGAGCAGGTGTTGAAGCTGATCGCGATCGTCCACAGGTCGCAGATCGCGCCTTCTCGTCTGGCCTTCGAAATCACCGAGTCGGTTCTGGAGCTGGACCTTCAGCCGGTGCAGACGGCGCTCGGACTGCTGCGGGACATGGGCATCTCGATCGCGGTGGACGACTTCGGCAGCGGATACTCGAACCTGCGCTACATCCACCATCTGCGGCCGCAGACCATCAAGATCGACCGCAGTTTCGTCACCGGCCTGGGCATCGAACCGCATGCCAAGGACGTCATCAAGACGATCATCGAGCTCTGCCACAACGTCGGGTCGCGTTCGCTGGCCGAGGGCGCCGAAACCCAGCAGCAGGTCGACATCCTCAGGGAACTCGGCTGCGACGAAATTCAGGGCTATCATTTCGGCCGGCCGACCGGCCTGGCGGACATCGTTGCATCTTTCCGGCTGCCCGACGCCGCTTTTAACCAGTCGGCTTAGTCACGCGGCTCCGCTCTTCGGGCGATCCCCGGTGCGGTGCCGCAGCGGCCTTGCCTTGACGCGGCTCATCCCGTAACTACATCGCAGATCCCAACTCTGCAGGCCGCCATGAAAGCTCGCATCCGCATTACGTTGAAAAACGGTGTCCTTGATCCGCAGGGCAAGGCTATCCAGCACGCGCTCGGCGGCCTGGGCTTTGCCGGCGTCGAGGATGTGCGGCAGGGCAAGTACATCGAGGTCAAGCTCAACGAGACCGACGAGGCCAAGGCCAAGGACGCGATCGAGAAGATGTGCAAGGACCTGCTGGCGAACACCGTGATCGAGAACTACAGCTACGAACTGGTGGCCTGATCGATGCAGGCATCGCGGCTGGCCCTGCTGCTGTTGGTTGCGCTGGTTCCCGGCGCCGCGCTCGCGCAGTCTGCCGCCGCACCGCCTGACCTCGACTGCAGCGAGGGCTTCGACGGCCTGCGCTCGATGGCGGCCTCGCTGCCCGACGCACGCGCGGGTGACGATGGCAGCTCCGATATCGTGGTGCTCGAGGCGCCGGACACGTGGAAGGTGGAGTACAGCTTCACGCGGCCCGGACAGGCGGCGCATCCCTCCGTGACGCTGCGCACGTTCCTCAAGCAGGTAACGGGCGTGTGGACGGCGCAGAGCAAGGGCTGCGGCTACGGCGACCAGCGCCAGTTCGCGGCGCTGATGGCCGACATGAAAGAGCGCGACAGCGATCTCACGAACGCATCCCGCGCCGAAGTCGAACGCAAGAAGCAGGACGCGTCGCCGCTCGGCACGCCCTGAGGCTCATTGAGGATCGAAGGCTAGACCATGCTGCGCGCCAGCGTCATCGTTTTCCCCGGCTCCAACTGCGATCGCGACGTGAAGGTCGCGCTGGAGAAGGTCACCGGCTTTCCCGTGCAGATGGTCTGGCATGGCGACGCCTCGGTGCCCGCGTCCGACCTGATCGTGCTGCCCGGCGGCTTCTCCTACGGCGACTACCTGCGCTGCGGCGCGATGGCGGCGCACTCTCCGATCATGCGCGACGTGGTCGCCAAGGCGAAGGCCGGCACGCCCGTGCTCGGCATCTGCAATGGCTTCCAGGTGTTGTGCGAGAGCGGTCTTCTGCCGGGCGTTCTGATGCGCAACGCGTCGCTGAAGTTCATCTGCCGCGACGTCCACCTGAAGTGCGAGCAGGACGATACGTTCTTCACGCAGTGCTACCGCAAGGGCGAGGTGATCAAGGTTCCCGTCGCGCACGCGGAAGGCAACTACTTCGCCGACACCGACACGCTCGACAGGCTGGAAGGCGAAGGCCGCGTGGCGTTCCGCTACAGCGATGCCGAGGGCAACGTGTCGGCCGCGACCAACCTCAACGGCGCCCAGCGCAACATCGCCGGCATCACCGACAAATCCGGCCGCGTGCTGGGAATGATGCCGCATCCGGAGCGCCTGTTCGAAACGGCGCTCGGCGGCACGGACGGGCGGCGGGTTTTCGAAAGCGCGCTGGTGAGCGTGACGAGCGCGTTGAGCTAAGGGCTTTCAACCGTTCTGCTCCGTCACCTGCTCCAGCCACGTCACGGCTTCGCCATCCAAGCGTTCCTGAACGGCGATGTGGCTCATTCCGGTCGTCGTGGTTGCGCCGTGCCAATGCTTCTCGCCGGGCGGGAACCAGACGACGTCGCCGGGGCGGATCTCCTCGATCGGACCGCCATCGCGTTGCGCCCAGCCGAGACCGGAGGTCACGATCAGCGTTTGGCCGAGCGGGTAGATC
>JAKAXS010000596.1 GCA_021816505.1 Pseudomonadota bacterium | reverse complement strand
ATCTCGCGCCGCTTCGGCTTCGGCGACCAGCGTGAGCCCCGCCGCGCCGGCAAGGCGCCAGGCGAGGTAGCCCCACAGAGTGTGCAGCTTCGGCCCGTCTTTCAGGGTCAGCGACACATCCGCGCCTTTCGCGGAACCAACGAACACGGCAATCTGCGGCTTCGGCGAGGCGGTCGCGCCGGCGGTCCCGACCAGTGGCGCCAAGCCGCTGAGGGTTGCGGGATCGCCGCCGTCGCGCAGATGGCGGGCGAGATGATAGACCGCGAGCATCGTGTGCGTCTTGCCGCCGCCGAAGGCGGTCTGCAGCCCGATCACCGGGTCGCCGCCCTGGCCGGACAGGCGTTGCAGGGCGGAGGCCAACACGCGCTTCAGCCCCTCGGTGAGAAACGTCATCGCGAAGAAGCTGGGCGGTGTCGCGTAGCCCTCGCCGGCGATCCCAGCATCGACCGCGAACAGATCCGCCGCGAACTCGGCTTCCTTGAAGCGGTTGGCGAGCACGTCCGGGTGCGGCAGCGCCACCTCGATCCACGGTCTGGGGGCGCGGGTATCCTGCCCGCGTTCGCCAGCGCCCACCGGCGCGGGCGCCGTGGCGGACGGGAGGTCCGCGCTCCCGGCGAGGCCATGGCGGCGCTGGTCGTCATAGAGCCGTCTGGCTTCGGCGATATCGGCGTCTGGTGCGCGCACAGCGCGAAGCAGGTGGTGGATGGCATCGAGATAGCGCAGCGCCTCGTCATCCTGCATCGGGATCGAGAGATGTGCCGTCGCGTTGCGCGCCTCGAGGGCGGTCGAGACGAAATTGCGCACGCGCTGCTTCTCGGCCCGCACGAACGCATCATCGAACACGTCCCGCCACTGGTCGATCATGGTTTTCAGGAGGCCATATTCGTCGAGCGGCGCGCGCGGATCGCCGCCGGCGGCGCGGCTGGCATAAGTAAGCCACTGCGCGCCGTGCCGCGCCTTCATCCGCGCCTCGACGAACGGCGCGAGGCCTTGGCGGAGGTGATACAGCGCGCCCTGGACGCGGCTCAGGGTTTCCTTCTCGGCGCTCATCGCGTGACCTCCCCGAACAGATCACGCACGCCGGTGCGCGCAGCGAGATCTTCGAGATGCGCCCATTCCTGGGCGAGTTCGTTATAGACCAGCGCCTCGGCGGCCCAAGATTTCTGCGAGGCGATTTCATACAGGCGATAGGCGAGCGCGCGGGCATCCTCGGCCTTGGGGCCCATGCTGGCCACGAGTTTCGCCGCGGCCTCGGCCCCGCCATCCTCGGCGCGGAGGGCGTGGGCGGTGCGCTGCACGCATTCCCAGATAGTCCACTGGCTGGGAGCGCGGACATCCCGTTCGCTTGCGGGCGGGACGCCCGCGCTCCGTGGGGTGAGGCATGCCTTGCCGTGGAGATTTTGGAACACGCCGGCGCGGAACAGCGTTTCGACCGGGATGTTCTTCGCGTTCGCGAGCGTGATCAGGTCGCCCGACGCGCGCGCGTCAAAACCGTAGGTTGCGAACCAGGCGAGGGCCACTTGCGTTGCCGGATCGAAATTGGCGTCGAGATCATTCTCGATCTCGCCCCAGACGCGGTTGATCAGCGCGAGCGCGGTTTTCACGCTCATCGCGGAATCATCGTCCTCCAGCACGCGGGCGAAGCGGGTGAACACGCCCATGCCGGGGCCGATGATCGATTGCGGCATATCGACGGGGCCGACGCCCGCCTTGCGGATCTTGTCGACCGCTTCGGGCATCTCGCGCTTCAGCGCGCGGATGAATTCGGCGCGGGCGACGGTCTGCGCAGCCTCGTTCCGCTTGCGGCAGACGAGGACGATCGAGGACCTAAGGGCGTTGCTGTCCTTGGCGTTCAATCTCCCTGAACCTTCTGTCCAAACTGGCCATGTACCGTCGACAGCAAGGCCGGCATCGACGACGGCTTGCAGGAAGGATGCCCAGCCGGCCGAGACAATGCCGTCCTCGCCGATCTTGGGTTGCTTGAAGGCGTAGTAGATGGCAAGCGGTTCGCTGTCCGTCGCGGCCTTGCGCATTGCTGTCAGCGCCTCGCCCATGCCCCGCATGAAGAAGGCTTCGGCCTTTTCCTTGCCGCCGTGACGGTATGGGGTCGCAACAAGCTCTTCGCCTTTCGGTGTCGTCAGGCGCCGAAACAGGTCGGGCCAGACGCCGCTGAGCGACCGTTTGAGCCAGACATAGAAGAAGTCCGATAGATCTGCATAACCGATGTTGTCGTAATAAGGCGGGTCTGTGGAGACGACGATAGAGTCCGGGCTGAATGAATTATGCTGAGCTGCAAGATATTTAATCGATCCGGTCGAGCACGCGGGTGCTTCCGCAATCGACATAGCCCCTTTGTCGATTGCGGTTAAGAAAGAGCCACCCGCGTCGGCAAACGGATTCGATTCCGCGAAATCCCACACCATTGGTATTGCTTGGCGAGCGAAAGTCTCTCGGAATGCCCCGCGGTCGGACATCCAGCTTGCGATAGAAGAACCGATATTTGCAATCTTGCTAACC
>JAKAXS010000077.1 GCA_021816505.1 Pseudomonadota bacterium | reverse complement strand
TTCCGATCTAACATGATGCCCTGGTCGCCCGCGCCCTCTTCCTGGTTGGATGGCTGCTTGGCATCGACGCCTGCTGCGATGTCGGCGGACTGGCCGTGCAGCAGAACCTCGATGTTCGCGTTCGCCCAATGGAAACCTTCCTGCTCGTAGCCGATGTCGCGGATCGCCTTGCGGGCGATGTCCTGGATCATCTGCACCGTCACCGCTCGCGGTCCACGATACTCGCCGGCGATGATGACGCGGTTCGTCGTGGCAAGCGTCTCGCATGCAGCGCGAATGATCCAGGGGTCGAGCTTTTCGGCGATGCCTTCGCGATAGAAGGCGTCCACCACTTCGTCCGAAATGCGGTCACACACCTTATCCGGATGCCCTTCGGACACGGATTCACTGGTAAACAGATAAGACTTGCGTGCCACGTTGGTCCCCTCGGTTCTGAAAACCGGCAGGTTGTTACAGCCTTTAATGAGTGGGTCAAGCGGACGGAGGTGATGTTCCGGCCGCGATATCGGTCGTCTCGCCGCCTCTGCGACTCACGGGCCGTCGGCCAGTGACCGGATGAGTTCGATCAGCGACCGGCGGACACGCGCGTCCGTCACTCGCACGAACGCCTTGTTCAGCTCCAGCCCTTCGCGCGTAGCTATGAAGTCCACGATGTCGTTTTCGCTGGACCGCTCGGCGAAGCCGCCGTGGCTACTGCTTTCAATGGCATAAGAGGGGGCATCTTCGTAAAAGAACTGGATCGGCACGCCCAAGACGTGGGACAGGTCGAACAGGCGGCCCGCGCCGATGCGATTGACGCCCTTTTCGTATTTTTGAACCTGCTGGAACGTCAGTCCCAGCTGCTCGCCCAGCTTTTCCTGGCTCATGCCGAGGACCATTCGCCGCAGACGGACGCGGCTGCCGACATGGACGTCGATCGAGTTCGCCCGGCGCGAGTTTCGATCGTCCGGCTCCGAATCTTCGGCCGGCAGTTCGGTCTTACCCATTTTCATTGACCCCGATTCCAACATCGTTCAATGGCGCGGCGCCTTGAGAACGTTGTTTTGTTATGCCCGGTCTGCGAATCTTTTGACGAAAACGGCGATAAATCCATTCAATTTATTGCGCGTACCATCGCTCGATCTCAAACAGTGCTCTGAAGAACCAGTCGCCGTCACCAGCAATAAATTCTCTCCCTAGTCAATTAAAATTACTTGTCCTAACACGACGCCGTTTTGACGCTAAGACAGGGCCTCCATTTTTAGTTCTGTAAAATCAACAAGTTAATTCGTCATAAAACTGAAGATACCTGCGGGCTATAAGCCAAACGCCGGCGCGTGGGGTGCCGGGCGGGATTGCGCGGCAGAGGGCCGCCATTCCGGCGTACATCTCTCAAAGGAGAGTTATTCGTGAAAATCAGGATCGCCCTTCCGGCATCGATCGCGGCCGTGAGCATGCTGGCGTTCGCCGGCAACGCGGTTGCACGCGACCAGATCCGCGTCGTCGGCTCGTCCACGGTGTATCCCTTTACGACGGCCGTGGCTGAAGCCTTCGGCAAGGCTTCCGGCAAGACCCCGGTCGTTGAATCGACGGGCACTGGCGGCGGCATGAAGATCTTCTGCGAAGGCGTTGGTGAAGCAACTGCAGACGTCACCAATGCATCGCGCCGCATCAAGAAGTCGGAGATCGAACTGTGCGCCAAGAACGGCGTCACGGAGATCGTCGAGATCACGGTTGGCTACGACGGCCTGACGCTGGCTCATTCGAAGGCCGGCACGCCGTTCAAGCTGACGCTGGCCCAGGCCTTCCTGGCGCTGGCCGAGAAGGTTCCCGACAAGGACGGCAACCTCGTTGCCAATCCCTACAAGACCTGGTCGGACATCGACGCTTCGCTTCCGGCTGTGAAGATCGAAGTGCTGGGCCCGCCGCCGACCTCGGGCACGCGCGACAGCCTGCATGAGCTGTTCCTGGAGAAGGGCGCCGAGACGTTCCCGGCCCTGAAGACGCTGAAGGAAAAGGACGCGAAGGCGTTCGAAGCCGTCTGGAAGTCGATCCGCAAGGACGGCGCCTATGTCGAAGCTGGCGAGAACGACAACGTGATCGTCCAGAAGCTTGAAGGCAACAAAGATGCCGTCGGCGTATTCGGCTACTCGTTCCTTGAAGAAAACACCGCAAAGATCACCGGCATCGCCATCGAAGGCGTCGAGCCGTCGTACGAAGCCATCTCCGGCGGCAAGTACAAGGGCGCACGCAAGCTGTACGTCTATGTCAAGAAGCAGCACGTCGGCGTGATCCCGGGCCTCGACAAGTTCGTTGCCGAGTACGTTTCGGAGAAGGCCAACGGCGAAGAAGGCTATCTCAGCCAGAAGGGCCTCGTTGCTCTTCCGAAGGAAGAAGCCGAGAAGGTCCGCAAGGCTGCTATCGCCTTGGACGTTCTGAAGCCTGACCTGACGAACTGATCCAACGATCGCATTCGCTCACCGCCGGGTACGGAAGTGCCCGGCGGTGAGCACTCACATCACAACTTGCAAGACTGAATGAGCGTCGCACGCGGCGGCGCTGTAGTGCGGGGGCGGCAGCCTGATGGCCGGCATCTATTTCGTAACACTCGCCGTATTGACGGCGTCAGCTTTCCTCATGGCGCGATCGCGGGCGGCTTCGCTCGCGGGTGGCCGAGGCAAGGAAGCGCTGCACTCCCTTCCGATCTATCACGGCATGTTCGTTGCCAGCGGTGTCGTGGCAGTGATGTTGCTGATCTTCATCTTCGGCGCGCCGCTGGTCTCGCATCTGGCGCATTCGAGCGCCGTTTCACAGTTGCCGGCCGATGTTGCAGCCGACCGGCTCAAGTCGAGCACGGCCTTCCGCGAAATCTTCAGGATCGTTGCCGGTGAGGCTGCTGGCCCGCAGGCCACCGACGCCATCCGCAATGCCGCCGAGGCCTACCGCTCGACCTATGCCAGCGGCAACTGGGCGTTGCTGGCGACCGGATTTGCCGCCGCGCTCGGCATGCTGCTGTTTGGCACGACGCGCATCACGACCAGCTTCCGCGCGCGCAATATGTTCGAGAAGTTCGTCAAGGTGGTGCTGGTGATTTGCGCCGCCATCGCCATTCTGACGACGATCGGCATCGTGCTCTCGGTTCTGAACGAGACTTATCGCTTCTTCTTCGACCCGGACATCAAGGGCAAGCCGACGGTGCTCGGCTTCCTGTTCGGCACCGAATGGAACCCGCAGGCCGCGATGCGCGCCGACCAGGGCGATATCCAGTCCAGCTTCGGCTTCCTGCCGCTGCTGACCGGCACGCTGCTGATCACGGCAATCGCGATCGCTGTTGCCGGTCCTTTAGGTCTTTTCTCGGCGATCTATCTTGCCGAGTATGCAACGCCCCGCATCCGCTCGGTGGCAAAGCCCATTCTCGAAATTCTCGCAGGTATCCCGACGGTCGTGCTCGGCTTCTTCGCTGCGCTGACCGTCGCGCCGCTGATCCGCGGCAGCGGTGAGTGGCTCGGCCTCGACGTCGCGTCCGAAAGCGCGCTGGCGGCAGGCCTCGTCATGGGCATGATGATCATTCCGTTCATTTCATCCTTGTCCGACGACGTCATCAACGCCGTACCGCAATCGCTGCGCGATGGCGCATATGCGCTGGGCGCCACGAAGTCGGAAACGATCCGGCGCGTCGTTCTGCCGGCCGCTTTGCCTGGCATCGTCTCCGCCTTCATGCTCGCGATCAGCCGCGCCATCGGCGAAACGATGATCGTGGTGATGGCCGCCGGTCTTGCCGCGAACCTCACCGCCAACCCGCTCGAAGCGGTCACCACCATCACGGTCCAGATCAAGACCATCCTCGTCGGCGACCAGGAGTTCGACAGCGCCAAGACGCTTGCCGCCTTTGCCCTGGGTCTCGTGCTCTTCTTCGTCACCCTCGCCCTGAACTTCATCGCCTTGCGCATCGTCCAGAGGTATCGCGAACAATATGACTGATGTCTCTGTTCTTCCGGGGTCACACCCCACCCGTCGCGATTTGACGTCAGAGGACGCGCGTGCGCGGGTCCGCCGCCGCTATCGCTCCGAAGCCCGGTTCCGCTGGTACGGTATCGCCGCGCTCGTGGTCACGACGATCTTTCTCGTGACCTTGATCGCCGATATCCTGATCAAGGGCCTGCCGGCATTCACGCAGCACTCGCTTTCGATCGACGTCCCGGTCACGGCCGAAATGGCCGATCCCGAGGGCAACCGCTCGGAGCAGTCGTTGCGCAGTGGCGACTACACCGGTCTCGTCCGCAACGCCGTGAAGGCGGAACTGGGCGTCGACGGTCGCGTCGCAACAGGACACATCAGCAAGATCCTCAGCACCGGCGCGGGGGACGCGCTGCGTCGGGCCGTCGTCGCCGATCCGTCGTTGATCGGTCAGACCGTCAAGACGACGGCTTTGCTGTCGGATGACGCCGACCTCTACTACAAGGGCGTCGGTACCGTGATCGAGCGCGCTGATGGTGCTGCTGCGGCCAAGCCCAGCGATGTCAAAGGTGAAATCACCGTGACCGCACCGGGTGCTTTCGCCGCCGAGGTTGCCAGCCTGCGCGAGCGCGCTGCGACGACGTTGAAGGAACTCGAAGCACAGATCGCGCTCTATGACGGATCGTCGGACCAGGCTGTTCGCGACCGCGCTACCCCGCTTAAGGAGCAGTTGCCTCCGCTGCAGGCGATCGCTGCGAACGCGGCGGCAGAACTGCCGCTCGATCCGCACATTTCGAGCTTCCTGGTGGCCATCAACGGCGGCATCGTGAAAGTGTCGAAGCTGTCCGGCGACGTCGCCACCGGGACGGCGCTCATTCCGCTCAAAACTGCCGATGCTGCCGCTGCGGGCACCTGGCAGCGCGTGACGTATGTGACGCCGGAAGCCGACCGCAAGGTCGACGACTCCAAGGTCGCCTTCCTCGACCGCGTGCAGACCGACGGTAACGTTTCGCGCGGTCTCAATACGCTGTTCTTTACGTCGGGCGACAGCCGCGAACCGGAAATGGCGGGCATCCGTGGTGCGCTCGTTGGCTCGATCCTGACGCTTGCCGTCACGCTCGCGCTCTGCCTGCCCATCGGTGTCATGGCCGCGATCTATCTTGAAGAATTCGCGAGCAAGAACTGGTTCACCGATCTCATTGAGATCAACATCAACAACCTCGCCGCCGTGCCGTCCATCGTCTTCGGCCTGCTGGGTCTTGCGGTGTTCCTGAACTTCTTCGGACTGCCGCGCTCCGCGCCCGTCGTCGGTGGCCTGGTTCTGGCACTACTCGTTCTGCCGACCATCATCATCGCGTCGCGCGCCGCACTGCGCGCCGTGCCGCCGTCCATCAAGGAAGCGGCGCTTGGCGTGGGCGCTTCGCATCAGCAGGCGATCTTCCATCATGTTTTGCCGCTGGCAATGCCGGGCATCATGACCGGTACCATCATCGGCATGGCGCACGCGTTGGGTGAGACGGCGCCGCTGCTGATGATCGGCATGGTCGCCTTCATCGTCGACATTCCCGGCGGATTCACCGACTCGGCGACTGCGCTGCCGGTGCAGATCTATCTGTGGTCCGACCTGCCGGAGGCTGCTTTCAAGCAGAAGACGGCGGCGGCGATCATCGTTCTCCTCATGGTGCTGTTCGTGATGAACGGCCTCGCGATCTGGTTGCGCAAACGCTTCGAGCGGCGCTGGTAAACTGCTGCAAATCCTGGGACAGTAAAATGGATATGATGACCGCTCACCAAACCCGCTCCCTGACGGAGGCCGCATCCGCAGCGAACCCCAAAGTCGTTGCGCGCGAAGTCGAGGTCTACTACGGCGAGAAGCGCGCCCTGAACAAGGTTTCGGTGGATGTGCCTGATCGCGGCGTGATGGCCTTCATCGGCCCGTCCGGCTGCGGCAAGTCCACGTTCCTGCGCTGTATCAATCGCATGAACGATACGATCTCGACCTGCCGGGTCACCGGCAAGATCACGATCGAGGATCAGGACATCTACGATCCTGAACTCGACGTGGTGCAACTGCGGGCGCGCGTCGGCATGGTGTTCCAGAAGCCGAACCCGTTCCCGAAGTCGATCTTCGAGAACGTGGCATACGGCCCGCGCATCCATGGTCTGGCGAAGTCGAAAGCCGATCTCGAAGTGCTGGTTCAGGACAGCCTGCAGAAGGCCAGCCTTTGGAACGAGGTGAAGGATCGCCTGCATGAAAGCGGCACCGGCCTCTCCGGCGGCCAGCAGCAGCGCCTGTGCATCGCGCGCGCCATCGCGGTCAGCCCCGACGTCATCCTGATGGACGAGCCGTGCTCCGCGCTCGACCCCATCGCCACCGCACGCGTTGAAGAGCTCATCGACGAGCTGCGCAACAACTTCTGCATCATCATCGTCACCCACTCGATGCAGCAGGCCGCGCGTGTCTCGCAGCGCACCGCCTTCTTCCATCTCGGCACGCTCGTCGAGGAAGGTGCAACGCAGACCATCTTCACCAATCCGACCGACCAGCGCACGCAGGACTACATCACCGGCCGCTTCGGCTAGCGCTAAGGAACGGCACATGCAAACCGGGCGCAAAGGCATTTTCTCTGGCCTGAAGCTCTGGCAGCAAACCCCGCCGGGTCCGCTGCCTGCTGCCGCCGGCTTGGCTGCGCCAATCGCGCCGACGGTCGAAACTTCGCAAACGAGCAGAGCGGCGCCTGATGGCAAGCCCTCGTCCCCAAAGTCCCAAGGAGACGTCATGAACGAGCACATCGTAAAGTCTTACGAAGACGAACTGGCCCTGCTCGATAAGAAGATCGCGCACATGGGCGGCCTTGCCGAGCGCATCCTGGGGCAGGCTTTCGACGCACTGGAGCGTCGTGACCCCAAGCTGGCCGAGGTGGTGGTAAAGTCCGACAAGTCGATCGATGCGCTGGAGCGCGAGATCGAGGAGCAGGTCGTGTCCATGATCGCCCGCCGCCAGCCGATGGCCGACGACCTCCGCCACGTCATGGCCGCGCTTCGCATTACAGGCGATCTGGAGCGTGTCGGTGACCTCGCGAAGAACATCGCCAAGCGCGCCTTGGCGATTGCGCACGAGAGCCATCCCAAGCCGTTGATGTCGGGCCTGCGCCACATGGGCGAATTGGCACTGACGCAGCTGAAGGAAGTGCTCGACAGCTATGCGGAGCGCGATGCCGAACGCGCGCTCGCCGTCTGGCGCGAAGACGAGCAGATCGACGCGATGTACAACTCGCTGTTTCGCGAGCTGCTTACGTATATGATGGAGGATCCGCGTAACATCGGCATCTCCACGCATCTTCTGTTCGGCGCCAAGAACATCGAGCGGGTCGGCGATCATACGACCAACATCGCCGAGACGATCCACTTCCTGGTCAAGGGCGTCAACATCACCGACGACCGCCCCAAGGGCGACGACACCAGCACCATGCTGTTCCAGAAGGACTGAGGACTGTCCGGCAATCCGGCCGGCTGAGGTTGATAGAGAGAAATGACTGCAAAAGTTCTGATCGTTGAGGACGAAGCGCCACTCGCGGAAATGCTGCGCTACAACTTCGAGGCGGAAGGTTTCCGCGTGGCCCACGCCGACGACGGCGAGGAAGCGGAAATCCTCGTTGCGGAGGAACGTCCGGATCTCATCGTGCTCGACTGGATGTTGCCCGGCGTCTCGGGCATCGAGATCTGCCGCCGCCTGCGCGCCCGCATGGACACCAAGGCGATTCCGATCCTGATGCTGACGGCGCGCGGAGAAGAAGGTGACCGCATCCGTGGCCTTTCCACCGGTGCCGACGACTACGTCGTGAAGCCGTTCTCGCTGCCGGAGCTGATGGCGCGGGTGAAGGCCATCCTGCGCCGCGCGGCGCCCGACCGTCTGGCCGACGTTCTGCGCGTGTCGGACATCGAGCTCGATCGTGCCGCGCATAAGGTCGTGCGCGGTCTTCGTGAAGTCCGGCTCGGCCCGACGGAGTTCAAGCTTCTTGAATTCCTGATGGAGAGCCCAGGCCGCGTGCTGTCCCGCACCCAGCTGCTGGATGGTGTCTGGGGTCGCGACGCCTACGTCGACGAGCGTACGGTGGACGTCCACGTCGGCCGGCTTCGCAAGGCGCTCATCCGTGGCAAGGAACGCGATCCGATTCGTACGGTGCGCGGCTCGGGCTACGTGTTTGGCGAACGCCCCGGGGCCTGACGAACGTGCTCTAGTGCCAACCGGCACCATTTTCTGGCCAGCCGCCTTGCGCGAAAGTGCAGGCACACCATAGCCAGAAGGGGTGACCAGGTATGCTTCAAGAGCGCGATGTCGATGTCTTTGGTCTAGACCGCTTCAAGCCGAATGACCCGCAGCGATCCTATACGCTGCCGGGCAACCTCTATTACGACGCGAACGTCTATCGGGCGGAGCAGGAGGCCGTGTTCCGCAGATCGTGGAACTACGTCTGCCACGAAAGCCAGCTCGCTGAGCCGGGCAGCTACACCACGACCCGTATCGGCGACCAGAATATCGCGATCGTCCGCGGCCGCGACGGCGTGATCCGCGGCTTCCATAACGTCTGCTCACACCGCGCGCATCAGCTGCTGACCGGCGAGGGCAAGACGCGGATGATCGTCTGCCCATACCACGCTTGGACCTACGAGCTTGATGGCAAGCTGCGCTCGAACGCGATCCTGGACACGATCGAAGATTTCAAGACGGAGGAGTTCTGTCTGAAACCCGTGCTGGTGGAGTCCTTCCTCGGGTTGGTCTGGGTCAACCTCGACATGAAGGCTACGTCGCTGGCGCAACAGTCGGGCAACTTCAATCAGGAAGTGCGCAGCTTCGTCCAGGACCCCGAGACGCTGGTGTTCGCCGGCCGCCTCACGTTCGAGATCAAGGCCAATTGGAAGAACGTCGTCGAGAACTTCCAGGAGTGTTACCACTGCCCGCCGGCGCATCCGGCACTGGTCGAGCTGTTCGACCACGGCATCTACCGCACCAAGAACTACGGCATCTGCTCCAGCCACATCGCGCCTGCGCGCGAGGACAATTCGGCCTTCAAGTTCGATGCGTCGAAGACCGGCAACAAGCTGATGTACGCGGCATGGTACCTCTGGCCCAACGTTACGTTCAACGTCTTCCCCGGCCGTCGCAACATGTCGCTGATGCACATCATGCCCACGGGTCCGGAAACCACGTACGAGCACTGGGACTTCTTCCTGGAAGATCGTTCGCCGAACGAAGAAGAGGTGGCGGCGATGGAGTACATCAAGGATGTGCTGCAGCCGGAGGACATCGGTCTCGTGGAAAGTGTGCAGCGGGGTCTGCATTCTACCGTGTATTCGCAGGGGCGGCTGGTCATCGACAAGGACCTGACGTCGAACAGCGAGCATGGCATCCATCACTTCCAGACCATGTACTACAACGCCATGACGGCCGATCCGCGCCGTTGAGTGCAGCAACGCGCGCGTCGCATCTTCGAGATGCGGCGCGCCTCAACTGCTAAGCGGTGATCCGTGACGACGACCAAGGTTTCGATCCGTCAATTCGAGACGACGATCGAGGTCAGGCGTGGCCAGACCATATTAGAGGCAGCTTTGAAGGCCGGCCTCGACTATCCGTTCGCCTGCCGGGCCGGCAACTGTTCCTCGTGCAAGAGCGAGCTGTTTTCAGGCACCGTCGATCTCAAGCCATACGATCCCTCCGCCTTGACGCCGGCCGAAAAGGCCAGCGGCCTCATCCTCGCGTGCCGCGCGACGCCGACGTCGGATTGCGATGTCGCGTTCGTGGAAGAGGAGGAACTTACGTTCGCTCCGGCCGAATATTCCTGCACCATCTCAGGCATCGAACGCGTCACGCCCGATGTCGTCGTCCTGCGCGCCCGCACGTCGGACGGGAAGCGCGTGAACTTCGCCGCCGGCCAGTTCGCGATGCTGACGTTGCCGGGCAAAGAGCCGCGCGAGTTTTCTATCGCGAGCCGCCCGGGAGCGCCCGAGCTCGAATTTCACATTCGTGCCCGCGAAGGCGGCGATGTCAGCGCCCACATTTATGGCGCAAGCGCCGTCGGCGACACGTAGA
>JAKAXS010000076.1 GCA_021816505.1 Pseudomonadota bacterium | reverse complement strand
CGATCTTCTAGCCGCTCTTTATCTATGTTTGCCGCGGCCCTCGCGGCTGTTGCGTTCGCTGCCATCCCAGCGACCGCCGCCTACGAAGACGTTTGGGGTGACCTGAAGACGTCGGTCTTCGGCCAGACGGCCATCGCCGAGGAAGACGGCGTCATCAGCCTTGAAGCGCCGGTTCGCGCCGAAGATGCCGCGCTGGTGCCGATCACGATCAAGATGCCCGCGGCGACCGCCGCGAAGGTCAAGAAGGTTACGATCGTCGTCGACAAGAACCCCGCGCCGGTCGCCGCCACGTTCGCGTTCGGGGACGCCGCCGGAGCAGGCGAGCGCATGCTGTCGACGCGCATCCGCGTCAACCGCTACACGTTCGTGCGCGCCGTCGCCGAGACGGAGGACGGCAAGCTGCACATGGCGACCAAGTTCGTGAAGGCCGCCGGCGGTTGCTCTGCCCCGTTCGGCAAGGATTACGAGACGGCGCTCGAGGGCCTCGGCACCACCAAGGTCAAGAGCGTTCCCGCCAGCATCGCAGGCACGCACGAAGCGCAAGTCATGATCCGCCATCCCAGCTTCACGGGCATGCAGATCGACCCGATGACACGCGTAACACCGCCGGCACGCTTCGTCGAAGACCTCGAAGTGAAGGCGGGCGGTGCAACCGTGTTCCGCATGGAAGGCGGCATCACGATCTCGGAAGATCCAAACTTCCGCTTCACGTATACGCCCGCGGGCAATGGCCTGATCGAGGTCACGGGCAAGGATACGGCCGGCGTGGAGTTCAACGGCAAGGCGACGACCGACGGGTCGTAATCGAGCGATCCCCGCCGGGAGCAAGCCATGGCGGGCTCGCGCGATAGCGATGACGTACTGCAGCCCGCGGCGGGTGGAGGCCTCCTTCACCGCCGCGCGTTGCTATCGCAGGGTCTCATCCTCGCGACGGCGACTGCGGCCGCCCCGGCGTTTGCCGGTGAACCCGCCGTATCCCAATCGGCCGATCCTCTCGATCCACACCCGGCGTCCCTGACAACGCCCGGCGCGCCGTTCAGCCCGTATGGGCAACCCTCGCAGCACGAGCGGCGCATCATGCGCGCCGTCGGCAGCAACGCCGATGTGCCCGGCAACGGCGTCTCGTGGACTCCGCTGGAGGCGCTCGAAGGCATCATCACGCCGAGCGGACTGCACTTCGAGCGTCACCATAACGGCGTGCCGGCCATCGATCCCCGGCAACACCGGCTGATGATCCACGGTCTCGTGCGCCAGCCGCTGACATTCTCGCTGGAGGCGCTGCAGCGGTATCCGATGCAGTCGCGCCTGTTGTTCCTCGAATGCGGCGGCAACAGCAATGCCGGCTGGCACGCCGAGCCGATCCAGCGTCCGGTGGGCTCGTTCCACGGTCTCGTGTCGTGCAGCGAGTGGAGCGGCGTGCCGCTGGCCATGCTCCTCGACGAGGCGGGTGTCGATCCGCAAGCGCAATGGGCCGTCGTCGAGGGCGCGGACGCCGGTGCGTTGAACGTCAGCGTCCCGCTGGCCAAGCTGCGCGAGGACTGCCTTGTCGCGCTCTACCAGAACGGCGAACGCCTCCGCCCCGAACAGGGCTATCCGATGCGGCTCATCGTGCCGGGCTGGGAAGGCATTCTGAACGTCAAATGGCTGCGCCGCCTCCACCTCACGGCCGAGCCGGCGATGTCGCGCGATGAAACCGCCAAGTATACCGAACTGCAGCCGGACGGCACGGCGCGGCAGTTCACGTATGTGATGGAAGCCAAATCCGTCATCACGTCGCCCTCCGCCATGCAGCGCCTGAAGGACAAGGGATTCTACGAGATCAAGGGCCTCGCCTGGAGCGGCCGCGGCCGCGTCGCGCGTGTCGAGGTCTCCGCCGATGGCGGCAAATCATGGACGGACGCCCAGTTGCAAGACCCGGTTCTGCCGCGCTGCTTTACGCGCTTCCGCGCCGCCTGGAACTGGAGCGGTGAGCCCGCGATCCTGAAGAGCCGCGCGACGGATGAAACGGGTTACGTCCAGCCGGAGCGGGAGACGCTGGTCGCGGAGCGCGGACGCCGCGGCTACTTCCACTACAATGCCATTGTCGCGTGGGCGGTCGCCGACGACGGGACGGTGAGCCATGTCTATGCGTAGGCTGGTGCTCGCTCTTGCTGTCGTCCTGGCGCCTTCGGCGTATGCAGCCGATCCGCTGCGTCTGGGTAAGCCCGTTCCCGCCGACGTTGTTGCGGCCTGGGACACGACGGTTTTCCCGGACGGACGCGGTCTGCCGCAGGGCGGCGGCACCGCCGAGCAGGGCAGGGCGATCTACGATGCCAAATGCTCAAACTGCCATGGACCGGAAGGACGCGGCGAGACCGCGGAAGAACTCGTGGGGCGCGAGATCCCGCTGACGGATCCCGACACCGCGCAGACGATCGGGTCGTTCTGGCCCTATGCCACGACGCTGTTCGACTACACGCGCCGCGCCATGCCGATGGACAAACCGGGCTCGCTCTCGGTCGACGAGGCGTATGCCGTCGCGGCCTATCTGCTTCAGCTGAACGGCGTCGTCGCGCCGGGTGACGTGATGAACGCACAATCGTTGCCCAAAGTGCAGATGCCCAATCGCGACGGTTTCAAACGCATCGACGCGAAATAACCCGGCCTATGCGGGCTGGAACGCGATCTGCACGCGCGTGCCGGGTGCGTTGTCATGGATCGCCACCTCGGAGTCGAGGGACATCGCCATCGTTCGTACGATCTTCATGCCCAGCCCCGTGCCGGTCGGACGCGCGCCGCCATTGCCGTTCTTGATGCCAAGCCCTCGATCGCTGACTTCCAGATTGAGGCCGGCGCCCGCGCGCGCCAGCTTCACGAGCACCGGTCCAGGCTTCTCGATCGCGTAGGCATACTTGAAGGCGTTGGTGACAAGCTCGGTAATGATCACGCCGACAGCAACAGCCTTGTCCGGCGGCAGATCGACGGCGTCGGCTTCGAGCTTCAGATGTGACGCGCCACCATGCGACGACAGCGAGCTCTCCAGGTCCTTGACGATGCGCCCGAGGTATTCGCCCATCGACACGGAGCTGACGTTGTCCGACGTGTAGAGGCTGCGATGCACCTGCGCGATAGCGGTGATGCGGTGCTGCGTTTCGGCAAGCGCGAAGCGGGCGGCAGGATCCTCGACCGAGGCTTCCTGCAGATGCACGAGGCTCGCCACCATCGCCAGACTGTTGGCGACACGATGATTGACTTCGCGCAGCAGCAGTTCGGCCTTCTCGCGCGCGATACGCATTTCATGCTCGGCTTTCGCCTTCGCGCGCCGCGTCTCTTCGTGCTGCACGGCCTGTTCGATGATCGAACTCAACAGCGAGAGGAACTCGCCGGCCACATCCTTCACGACGTAGTCGGCCGCGCCGGCTTTGAGCGCGGCGACGGCAATGCGGCTGTCTTCGCTGCCCGTGACGTAGATCACCGGCGGCGCGTTGGCCAGCGCACGGATGTCCGGCAGCATGTCGAGGCCAAGGCGTTCCGGCATGAAGTGATCGAGCGCGACGGCATCGAACCTCCGGGCGCGCAGAATTTCCAGCGCCTGTGCTGGCTGGGTCGCCACTTCCACGACGAAGCCCTCACGCTTCAAATGCTTCGCGACGAGCGAAGCCAAGGCCTCGTCGTCGTCGATGTAGAGGACGCTGCGCGGGGGATGTGCGCTCGCTTCGGTCATTCCGGATCCGGCACCTGCATCACCGACAAGAACAATCCGAGCTGGCGGATTGCGGCGGCGAAGGTTTCATATTCGACGGGCTTGGTAATGTAGACATTGCAGCCCAGGTCGTAGCAACGCTGGATTTCGACTTTGTCGTCGGTCGTCGTCAGCACGATGACGGGAGCGCGGTGAAGCCTATCGTCCGCCTTGAGCTTTTCCAGGATCTCCGTGCCGCTCATGTCGGGCAGATTGAGATCGAGCAGGATCAGCAGAGGTGCGTTGTGAGACCGCGTGCCGAGCAAATGCTCCATGGCGGCGCCACCGTGATCGAAGTGCTTGATCTCGTTGTTGACGCCGGCCCGGCGAATGTTCTTTTCGATCAGACGGGCGTGGCCCATGTCGTCTTCGATCATGATGATGGTGACTGGATCAGCCATGGGTGTTGCTCCGGCTTAACTGCATTTTCTCGGGAAACTTGAGCGAAAAGGTCGTGCCCTTCCCGAATTCGGACTTGATGGAAATCGTCCCGCCTAAACGCCGGACGGCGGCGCGCACGAACGCGAGCCCCAATCCTTCGCCTGGCCGATCTTGCCGTCCCGCACGGCGAAAGAGCTCGAAAACGCGCTCTAGATCTTTCTCCTCGATCCCGCGACCATTGTCTTTGATCTCAAAGCGACACTGCGAGCCCTCTTTATAGCCGGCGATCTCCACCAGCGGCGGGCGGTTCTGATCGACGTACTTAACCGCGTTTTCGATCAGGTTGCTGAAGACCTGCTCGATCGCCAGCTTGTCCGTGAGCAGAGTGGGCAGTTTGCCGACCACGATCTCGCCGCCGGCGGCGTCGACCTGATGCTTCAGGCTGCCGGCGATCTCGGATACGAGTGTAGTCATGTCGACGCTCACCGGCGTCAGGACACGGCGGCCTTCGCGCGACAGTCCGAGAATGGCGTTGATCAGCCGGTCCATCTTCGCTGTTGAATTGCGGATGAATCCTATGGCTTCGGGCAAGTCGTTGTTGACCGCTTCTGGCGTGTCCGCAAGCATCAGGTCTGGCGCGCGTTCGGCCACGGCTTCGTACTGTCGCGACACCATCTTGCCGATAGCTTCCAACTCGCTGGTGAAGCCCATGATGTTGACCAGGGGCGCACGAAGATCATGACTTACGATGTAAGCGAAGCGTTGGATCTCCTCGTTGGCGCGCAGGATATCGCCGGTGCGTTCATCCACGATGCGCTCCAGGCCGGCGTTGACGGTTTGCAGTTCCGTCTGGGCGGACTCCAGGTCCCTGACGAAGCGGTTGATGATCCCCGCCGTCGTAAGCGCCAGCGCTACGATAAGCGCGATCGTTGCCAGCTTGACGAACAGCCCCCAACCCTGAGACCTGTCGAGGTTCTCCTGCCCTTCCTTGATTACGGTATCCTGCCGCGCGCTCAGCTCCGAGGTGATCGCTCGAAGCCGGTCCATAATGGTCTTCCCGAGCCCGCTGTTCAGCTGGTCGAGAGAGGCCTGACGATCTCCCGCTTTCATAAATGCGACGGAGCGTTCGACGAGCCCCATGCGCTCGGCCGCGATACCCTTGAGTTCGGGTAGCCGCGCCTGAACGTCTGGATGGTTGCTCGCCATCCGTTCCAGATCCGCGAGGTAGCGAGGCATGTCGACCCGCGCGAGGTGATAGGGTTCGAGATATTGCTCGTCATTCGTCAGCATGAATCCGCGTTGCGCGGTCTCTGCATCTTGAGCGGCGCCAAGTAAGCCCGTCAGGCTCGTCTTGATGGCTTGGTCCGCCACAATGTGCGAAACCAACTGACTAGATCGCGACTCAATCCAGAGCGAAAACAACGCGTTGGCGATAAGAACTGCAAATCCCGCCGCTAGAAGCCCAAAGATCTTTTGACGGGTCGTTGCGAGAATAGCGGCCTCCTTAGGCTCGTTTGGTGCATAATTGAACGGTGAAGAGACCTCACAGGAAGTAATCGCGAAAGTCCATAAGAATATAGTTCGATCAAGTCTCTTCCGCCGCCGCCCAGAAAGACGGCGATATATTGCGTATAGAGATTATAATTTTCGCGATGGAATGTATTCGCAGCAATTCAAAATGAAACACCAGCAACATGCCCATAAAGGTCGATTGTTGGCGATCGTTGTCTTTGGGGCAGAATCCGTACTTTGCCGCTGCAACGCATCGATTTGAGAGCTTGGTCACCGCGCGTTAGTACAGCTTCCCGTATTGTCGGCCGGTTGGCAGGAAGCTTGCTAGGCGAGGTTCTTGGAAGCTTTCACGGGTGCGGCGATGGCGGCCGTGCACCACCATGCCAAGCCGATGAAGAATGTCTCCGGAAAGTTCGTCCTCATGTGCGCTGACGAAAGCAAGCTACCGCTCCGTGCTCGTCCTGGCGCACAGCTCGTTTCGAAGCTGTCGAGCCTGGCACGGAACGGCGCTATGCGCGGCTTGGCCACGGTCTTCGTTCTGAAGGTCGCCGTCATCGTCTCCAGCTTTGCGCTGATCGTGCTGGCCGCCCGGGTTTTCGATGTCGAGCAGTTCGGCCTCTTCTCCATTCTCTTTTCCGCGGCAGGCCTGTTCTCCATCGTCGCGACCGTGGGCCAGCAGATCACGATCATGCGGCTCTGGAACGAGTATGTCGCCGCACGCGATACGGCGACTTTGAAGGGTGCGTTGCAGTTCAGTGCGCTTCTGGTTGTCGCCGGCTCTGCAATCGTCGCCGCCGGCTTTTTCGCGTGGGCTTACTGGTCATACTCCGCCGGCATCGCCGTTGCCGTAACGCTGTACGTCGTCGCGTTGTCGGCCGTGCAGGTGACCAACCATCTGGTTCGCACGGCAATAAGCGTCCCGGCCGGAGACGGGGTCGGTACTCTGTCCTGCGTCGTACCCGGGCTGCTCTTTCTCACATGGGCCATGGTCACCGGCCACAGGCCTGAGCTGGCGACCTTGTTCCTGGTTTTCGCCGCCAGTGCGTTCGCGGCTCTCGCGGTGCATCTCGTTCTGATGTGGCGGCTCGTTCATCGCCTGCTGCCCGACTTTGCCGCCGCGACTGCGCGTTACGACGTGCCGACATGGAAGGCACGCTCGTTCAAGCTTTGGCTGTCGAACGGGTTGGAGGCCGCGAACCAATATCTCGACGTGCTCTTGATCGGGTTCTTGATGAGCCCCGCCGCGGCCGGCGCCTATTTCGTCACCGTGCGCCTCGCCAACGCGTTCGCGGCCGCCGCCGATACCGTGCACATGTTTGCGACGCGTCACATCCCCGAGCTCTACTTCCACAAGAAGTTCGGTGAGTTGAGCAACCTGCTCAACATCGTCGCCGGCGTCACGCTCCTGATCGTGGTCGGCGGACTTGTCGTCATGATCCCGGCCGGCCAGTTGTTGCTGAGCGTGTTCAACGAAGCCTACGCGGAAAACTATCCGGCCTTGGTGGTCCAGTGCATCGGTACGGCAGCCGTAGCCGCCGCCGGCTCGTGCGGATCGATCCTGATGTTCACCGGTCACGAAGGGCGCTTCCTTGCCATCGTCGCGCTGACCGTCTTCGTGCGCATTGTCAGCTTCTGCATTTTCATCCCGTCATTCGGCTTGATGGGGGCTGTCTGGGCGACGGCGCTTTCATTCATTCTGATGGCCGTTCTGCTGCGTCAGTCGGCAGTGTCCCTGACCGGCATGGACGGATCGGTTGTCCGGCTGTTGTCGCGCAATGTCCTGCAGCGCACGCCGCCCTTGTCCGCCTAGCGGTACGGCCGCCGTACACACTCGCTTAGGACAATTCGCGTAGTCGAGTATTCGGTAAAAATTCAGTTCGAATCTTGGAAGCGCAGGACGTGCGAGCGGTGTCGACCGAGCGAGGCGGCGAGGAGTTGGCCCAGGTGGTCCGCCCCAGGATATCCCTGGCCGTCGACGCAACCCTGCCATCCGTTGCCCTGCAAAAGTTTCAGCGCGTCCTGACCGCCGGCGGTGGGACCGTTGACGTGACCGTGGTGGAGGCCCAGCCACTGCCGTTGCTGGTTCGCGCAGCGCTGGCCGACCACTCGCGAGATCACGCAGCCAGCAGCACGGCTGGCAAAGCCCCGGCATCATCCGGCCATGACGTGAGCATCGATCTCTCGTCCGGACCGACGTCGACTCTGGCGAAGGCCGGCGCCGACTTGCGCGTCACCTACGACGGCGGATCTGGAGACGCGGCGTTGTACGCAACGCTGCTGGCGGGCCGGGCTCCGGTCGTCGAGGTGCTCGATACCCGAACGGGCAAGGTCCTGGCCTCTGGAAAGCCCTGCATCAACGATGCGATCAATCCGGCGCAGGCGGCCGAGTTCGTCCTCGTCCGCACGGCGATGCTGATCCGCAAGGCATTGGATACACCCGAGACACGCGATCCGCTTCCCGCCGCCGAGCCGGGGACGGCGACCAATGCGATGGCTTTGAAATGGTTCGGCCGGCGACTGAGCCGCGGCGTTTTGCGGGCCGCCTTCCGCAGTCTCTTCCACACGCCGCAATGGTGCGTGGGCTATCGCCTCGTCAAAGATGACGGCGTTCTCGAACGAGCGTCTCTCGCCGGAGAGCCTTGGCGCGTATTGCCTGAGGTGGATGGCCATTTCTATGCCGATCCGTTCCCCATCATCGTCGACGGCGTCCGCTACATCTTCTTCGAGGATCTCGACCACAAGACAAACAAGGGCACCGTTTCGTACGTCCGCTTGGACGAGATGGGACATCCCGGTCCGGTGTTGCCGGCCCTCGAAGAGCAGGGGCATCTTTCCTACCCGTTCCTTTTCGAAGAGGACGGCGAAATCTACATGGTGCCGGAGCAAAGCAGTGCGCGCGCGGTCGTGCTCTATCGCGCGGCGCCGTTCCCCGACACATGGGTCAAAGACACTGTCTTGCTGTCGGACGTCGACATCGGCGACGCGACGATCACCAAGATCGACGGCCGCTACTGGATGTTCGCCACGTCGCAAGAGGGCGCTTCGCCGTCGGACATGATGGCCGTGTATTATGCCGACGCGTTGCGGGGGCCGTGGACCGCCCATCCGCAGAATCCGATCCTGATCGACAAGACGAGCGCGCGGCCGGCCGGATCGATGGTGATGCGCGACGGCAACCTTTGGCGTCCGACGCAGGACTGCAGCTACGGCTACGGGTCCGGTCTATCGCTCGTGGAGATCACGCACCTGACGCCCGATCGCGTCGAGCAGCACGTTCGCCACAAGATCTGGCCGGGGTCGGACGGCTGGCTGGGCCATCGCCTGCACACGCTGTCGCGTTACGGCGATGTGGAATGCATCGATGGTGCGGGCGTTGCCGGCCGGAATTGGCTCGCGCGCGAGCTGGCTGCAATGCCGGCGGTGCGCCGGCTGTTGCTGAAGTAGCCAATCGATAGCCACGAGGCGCCAGCGGCTCGCTACGCGTAGCTGGCGCTTGTGCTGGATGGGACCGCATGCCGTTGCTGCACGTATGACCCAGCAGCCGCGAACATCCAGGTCAGACCGATGCAGAGCGGCGCGAACAACGCCTCTTCCTGGAAGATCGAGTTGGTGAGGATGAACAAGGTGCCGAACGCGCCGAATGCGTCAACCGGATCTCGGTTCGCCAGGTACCGCTTCCAGAAAAAGCGACCGACGTACGCGTAGAACCCGATCACCGCCAGGCTCGCCACGCCCATCTGGTACAGCAGCACGCCGATAGCGCTTTCCACCGCGACGTCGGTGAAGCCCTGGTGCTGGAATGTCTGCCACTGGGCGATCGTGTAGTTGACGCTGAGGTTGCCGCCGGCGCCGATGCCATATCCGAGCGGATTGGCCAGGAAGCCGCGCACGCTGCCGATCAAGCCGATGACGTGAAAGTCGCCGCCGTTGCGGCCGACGATAAAGAGCGCAATCGCATAGACCGCCGCCAAGCCAAGCGCGCCCATGAGCACCAGCCGCGGATTGAAACGCCGGACCGCCCAGATCGCGCCCGTTGTGAACAGGAAGTAGGCGATCGATCCCTTCGAGCCCGCCGAGACGAACAGGGGCAGCAACACGGTGAGCTGGATGTAGCGCTTCTGCAGGACGCAGAGCAGCGCCAGCGTGGCGATGGCGTAGGCGCCGCTGATGGGATGCAGGTTCGGCCCGTGCAACCGGTGCACCATGCCGAGATCGCCGAACAGCCACGTGTTGAACAACGATACCGAGAAGGCATCCTGCGCACCGACGGCGGGCGCTTCCACCATTTCCGTGCTGGCCGCCAGGTACTGACCGACGTTGATGAGACGCAGGAAGTCGGCGCCGAACGCCATCTCCAGATAGCAGTAAGCGATGAAGATCGCGGCGATCCAGCTTGGATAGTGAGCGACGCGGCCGCCGTAGCGCGCCGCGCACAGCG
>JAKAXS010000075.1 GCA_021816505.1 Pseudomonadota bacterium | reverse complement strand
ATCAGAACGCCGGAGCCGACTTTCGGATGGCGGTCGCCCGTTTCCTTGCCGCTGCCGCCCAGCGTCACCGCGTGCAGGAACGAGCAGTTCTCACCCACGACCGCGGTCTCGCCGATGACGACGCCCGTCGCATGGTCCAGCATGAGGCCGCGGCCGATACGGGCGGCGGGGTGGATGTCGACCGCGAACAGGCGCGACGCCTCGCTCTGCAGGTAGAGCGCGAAATCCGTCCGCCCCTTGCGCCACATCTCGTGCGCGAAGCGATGCGTTGCCAGCGCGTGGAAGCCTTTGAAGAACAGCAACGGCTCGATGTAGCGATTGCACGCCGGGTCGCGGTCGCGCACGGCGGCCAGATCGTCGCGGAAGACCGTCGCCATCTCCGGATTGGCGTTCAGCAATCCCTGGAACGACTGCATGATGAGATTGGCGTCGGCATTGACGCCGACGCGGTTGGCGACGCGATGGCAGATCACGTCTTCCAGCCTCTTGTGGCTGAGCACGGTCGCGAAGATGAAACCGCCGAGCGCGGGTTCGCTCGCCACGGCAGCCTCGGCCTCCTTGCGGATGTCGGCCCAGATCTGTTCGGCCGCTGAGTTGGCGCCGGGGCCGGCGACGACGTTTGCCGTCGCTGTCGCGGACGATGCCGCAGACTGTCGCGTCGCTGCCATGATATGTCCTGCCTTAAGAATATGTCAGACGGGGTAGCCAGTGAGGGCTCCCCCGTCAATCTAAACATCCCCGCCAGGGGGCGCGAACAGGCGTTAAACGGCGGGTATGGTTGCCGTCCGCACAGTATATCTAGGACTTTGAATGTCAGATCAAAAGAACGGGGCCGTCGGGCCCGCACTCGGGCTGCACCGCGATGGTGCGCTGGCCGTGGTCATCGCCGACAATCCGGGGCGCATGAACGCCTTCACGGCGGCGATGTGGGCAGCCATCCCAGGTGCGATCGCGGAGGCTGAAGCCGACCCCGAAGTGCGCGTGATCATCTTGCGCGGCGCGGGCGAAAAGGCGTTCTCCGCCGGCGCCGACATCTCGGAATTCGAAGGCGCGCGCACCGGCGACAAGGCGAAGGCCTACGACGCGCTCAACCATGCTGCGTTCGCCGCGATCATGCATGCGCAGAAGCCAGTGATCGCCATGATCCACGGCCACTGCCTGGGCGGCGGGCTCGGCATCGCCGCCTGCTGCGACCTGCGCATCGCCGACGAAGCGGCTCAGTTTGCGATTCCGGCGGCCAAGCTCGGCCTTGGCTACAACCCGCGCTGGGTCGGCCCGCTGCTGGCATTGGCTTCCGCGTCGCGCGTGAAGGAGTTGCTTTTCACGGGCCGCCGCTTCAATGCCGCCGAGGCGCTGGCGATGGGACTGGTCGATCGCGTCGTGCCGGCGGCCGAGCTGGAGCGCACCGTGAAGGCACTGGCCGCGGAGATCGCTGCCAACGCGCCGCTCTCCGTGAAGGCTGCGAAGGCCGCGATCGACGAGCTGACGCGGCGTCCAGCATCGCCCGATCTCGCCCGGCTCGATGCCGTCATCGAGGCGTGTTTCGCCAGTGAAGATTATGCCGAGGGGCGGCGCGCATTTCTCGAAAAGCGCAAGCCGCAATTCAAGGGGCGGTAGTCGCGGCCATCAGTGGCGGCGATCGATCCTGTTGATCAGCTGGCGTACCGCGGCGATGTCCGCACGCGCGCCGGTCGATAGAATCTCCATCAGCTCGCCTTCAATGTCGGTCAGCAGCTCTCCGCTCTCCGACAGCATCGAACGCACGACCTGCGTTTCCGCGATCGATTGTGCCACGACATCCTTGCTCTTACGCCGCATCCACATGACAACCCTCACAATTTCCATGCCTTGCGGCTCGGATAAGAGCGGCGAACGCGTGGTGGGCGTGAGTGGCGGGACGGGTTTGTCCTCGTTATCCCCAGGCGCGGGGACGAAATGCCGGGCAGGTGTGGCGCGGAAGCATGGCCCGTTGAAAGCGCAGGTTTAGGCGTCGTCCGCCTGTGCAATCACCGCGGCAACGGCGCGCTGCCAGGCGCGGTAACGCCGTTTGCGCCATTGGTCCGCCTCAGGCGCGGCTTCGAAGCGCCGCTCCCGCTGCCAGAAGTCGGCAAAGCCATCCTGGTCGGGGTAGAGGCCGGCGTGCGAACCGGCGAGCCAGGCGGCCCCCACGGCCGTCGTCTCCCGGATCGTCGGGCGATCGACGGGCGCACCGAGCAGATCGGCCAGGAACTGCATGGTGTAGTCGCTCGCCGTCATGCCCCCGTCGACGCGCAGGACGGTATCGGCCGCGCCCTGCCAGTCGCTGCGCATCGCATCGAGCAGATCCTTCGTCTGGTAGGCGACCGCCTGCAGCGCGGCACGCGCGATCTCGCGTTTGGTCGTGGCGCGCGTTAGCCCGAACAGCGCCCCGCGTGCATCCGGACGCCATTGCGGCGCGCCGAGCCCCACGAAGGCGGGCACGAGGATCACGTCCTGCGAGGGATCGGCGTCGCGTGCGAGACCGCCGGTATCGCCCGCGTTCTCCAGAATGCCCAACCCGTCGCGCAGCCACTGCACGGCCGCCCCGGCAACGAAGATCGCGCCTTCGAGCGCATACGTACGCCGGCCGTCGAGCTGATAGGCGATCGTGGTCAGCAGGCGGTTCTTGGACGACACGGCCTGCGAGCCTGTGTTCAGAAGCGCAAAGCAGCCGGTGCCGTAGGTGGCCTTCAGCATCCCACGCGTGAAGCAGGCCTGGCCCATCGTCGCCGCCTGTTGATCGCCGGCCATGCCGAGGATGGGGATTGCCGCGCCGAAGATGGCAGGATCGGTCTCGCCGAACTGAGCGCGGCAGTCCAACACCCTTGGCAGCAGCGTGGAGGGAATGCGGAACAGGCGCAGCATGTCCGTGTCCCACTGCCCGCGATGGATGTCGAACAGCGAGGTGCGCGAGGCGTTGGTCGCGTCCGTCGCGTGCACACGTCCGCCCGTCAGCCGCCACAGCAGCCAGGTATCGACGGTGCCGAAGGCGAGATGGCCGGCCTCGGCCGCAGTCCGCGCGCCGTCGACGTTGTCGAGCAGCCAGGCGATCTTGCTGGCGGAGAAATACGGGTCGAGCAGCAAGCCGGTCTTCGCCGTGACCATCGCCTCGGCGCCGCGCTCGCGCAGCATGCGGCATTGCTCCGCCGTGCGCCGGTCTTGCCATACGATGGCGCGATGCACGGGCTTTCCCGTACGCCGATCCCACAGGACTGTCGTTTCACGCTGGTTGGTGATGCCGATGCCGGCAATCTCGCTTGCTGCGACGCCGGCGGCGGCGATCGCGCTGCGCGCGGCCGAAAGGGTCGTCTGCCAGATATCTTCCGGCTCGTGTTCCACGAGCCCCGATGCCGGGAAGTGCTGCGGCAGCTCCTCCTGGCCCGTGCCGCGCACACGCAGCGATCCGTCGAACAGCATCGCCCGGCTGGACGTGGTGCCTTGGTCGAGCGCGAGGATCAGAGCCATGTTTCAGTCTCGCTCAAGCGTGGCGGTGTTGACGCTGCCGCCACGTGCGCCAGCCGTTGGCGCGCAGCTCGCAGGCAGGACAGGTGCCGCAGCCGTAACCCCAGTCATGGCGATGCTGCCGGTCGCCGAGGTAGCAGGTGTGCGTGTCTTCCACGATCAGGTTGACGAGATCCTCGCCGCCGATGTCGTGCGCGAGCGCCCACGTGGCGGCTTTGTCGATGCGCATCAGCGGCGTGTAGATGTCGAACGACACGTCCATGCCGAGCGAGATGGCGTGGCTGAGCGCCTGGATGGTGGCGTTGCGGCAGTCCGGATAGCCCGAGAAGTCGGTCTCGCACATGCCGCCGATCAACGCGCGGATGTCGCGGCGGTAGGCGAGCGCCGCCGCGTACGTGAGGAACAACAGGTTGCGGCCCGGTACGAACGTGGTCGGCAATCCGGCTTCCGACATCGCGATCGCGACGTCCCGCGTCAGCGACGTCTCGCTGAGGCGGCCGAGTTCCGGCAATTCCAGCACACGGTCGTCTCCAAGGTGCGAGCCCAGATCGCCGAAGGTGCGCAAGCGGCTGAGAACCTTCTCGCGCTGGATCAGCTCAACCCTGTGCCTCTGGCCGTAGTCGAAGCCGATCGTCTCCACGCGCGCATATCGCTGCAACGCCCACGCCAGGCACACGGTGGAGTCCTGCCCGCCGGAGAAGAGAACGAGCGCTCCGGCATCCTGCAGCATGTCTAGAAACTCCGTCCGTCGATCTTGGTGATCTTGAGGGCGTCGAGGTCGACATCGTCAAGGCAGCGAACGTTGACCGCGACCATCTCGTTGCCCTTCGGATCCGTACCGCGCGCGAACGAGGTGACGCCGCACTTGGAACAGAACAGGTGGTGGATGGCGTGCTTGTTGAACTGGTAGTCGGTCAGCGCGTCTTCGCCCTTCCGCAGCGCGAAGTCACCCGCTGGCACGAACGTCAGCAGCGTACCCTTCTTCTGGCACATGGAGCAGTTGCACGCGATGACGGCGTCCAGCGATGCCTGGACTTCGTACGCCACGGCGCCGCAGTGGCAACCGCCGCGATGCGCAGACTTTGTACTCATGGGTAGGCCATTTCTCTCCATCGGAGCGCAGAATTGTTCCGCTTGGGCAACGAAAATGCCGCCTGCGACCTTAGGTTCGGGTCTGAAGCGGCATTCTTACGCCGAATACGGGCTTTTGGCCTAGCCATGCGCGCGACTCTGACGCTAGAAAACCGCTGACTGGTCCACCCAAGCAAAGCAAAGCAATCGAGGACGCATTTATGACCGCCATTATCGACATCATCGGCCGCGAAATTCTGGACAGCCGCGGAAATCCGACAGTCGAGGTCGACGTCGTTCTGGAGGACGGGTCCAAGGGGCGCGCAGCCGTTCCGTCAGGTGCCTCCACCGGCGCGCATGAAGCCATCGAACAGCGCGACGGCGACAAGGGCCGTTACATGGGCAAGGGCGTCACCAAGGCGGTCGACGCCGTGAACGGCGAGATCTTCGACGCGCTTGCCGGCATGGATGCCGAGGACCAGCGCGGCATAGACGCGGCGATGATCCAGCTCGACGGCACGAAGAACAAAGCCCGCCTCGGCGCCAACGCCATCCTCGGCGTTTCGCTTGCGACCGCCAAGGCCGCAGCCGAAGCCAGTGGCCTGCCGCTCTACCGCTACGTCGGCGGTGCGACCGCGCATATCCTGCCCGTGCCGATGATGAACATCATCAACGGCGGCGCGCATGCCGACAATCCGATCGACATCCAGGAATTCATGATCATGCCGGTCGCCGCGGAAACGAGCGCCGACAGCGTGCGCATCGGCGCGGAAATCTTCCACACCTTGAAGAAGAGCCTGCAGGACGCCGGCCACAACACGGGCATCGGCGACGAAGGCGGTTTCGCACCCGGCCTGAAGTCGGCCGACGAGGCGCTGGGCTTCATCATGAAGTCGATCGAGAAGGCCGGCTACAAGCCGGGCTCCGATGTGATGCTGGCGCTCGACTGCGCTTCGACCGAGTTCCACAAGAACGGCAAGTACGAGCTGGCAGGCGAGGGCAAGTCGCTCGATAGCACCGGCATGGCGAAGTACCTCGAAGACCTCGTGAACCGTTACCCGATCATCTCGATCGAGGACGGCATGGGCGAGGACGACTGGGACGGCTGGAAGGCCCTGACCGAACTCGTCGGCAAGCGCTGCCAGCTGGTCGGCGACGACCTGTTCGTCACCAACACCGAACGGCTGGCCGAAGGCATCAAGAAGGGTATCGCCAACTCGATCCTGGTGAAGGTCAACCAGATCGGCTCGCTGACGGAGACGCTCGACGCCGTGTCGATGGCGCAGCGCGCCGGATACACGGCCGTGATGTCCCACCGCTCCGGCGAGACGGAAGACTCAACGATCGCCGATCTGGCCGTCGCCACGAACTGCGGACAGATCAAGACCGGCTCGCTGTCGCGGTCCGATCGCCTCGCGAAATACAATCAGCTGATCCGCATCGAAGGCGAATTGGGTGACATTGCCCGCTATGCCGGCCGCAGCGTTCTGCGCGGACAGGCAGGGGCATAAGGGGAACAGAGCCCTATTTGCGGGCTTTCCCGAATGGTCTCAGCAGTAGCGACTAACGCTCTGCTGAGACTTGCTATTTTACGCTAGCTTAACGTTACAGCGCTATCGTCACGAGCGTGAGTTCGTGTCCAGTAGTGTGAGTCGCGTCGTGTTGCGTCAGCCAAACAACGACAGGCGGTCGAAGCTTCGGCAGACCGCGGTAATGCTTTTCTGCCTGGGTCTTATGGCCTACTTCGGCCAACATGCGGTGCATGGCCGGCACGGTCTCGAGGCGCGTACGCGGCTAATCGAACGGTCTTCTCTCCTCGCCTTCGAAGCACGTAGCCTTGAGTCCGTGCGCGCCAAGCTCGGCCGCGACGTGGCTCTCCTGTCTCCCAGCAAACCGCACCCCGACATGATCGAGGAAGTGGCCCGCGACGTGCTGGGCTTCGTCAAGAGCGACGACATCGTCGTCATGCGCCAGCACCTGTAAATCCTGTCATCACATTGCTGCAGTGCACATCGACGAATGATGTGCCCTTTGCCCTTTTCCCCCTGGCGAAGCCGCGCGGCGCGTGTGTAGGGTGACGGCGGAGGTTTCCTAGGTGATGCATTTTGCTGCCTGAAAGCGCGATACCGGAAAGTCCTGCGATCAACCGGCAGGAGGCCGTGGCGGCCTATCGGCAGATGCTGCTGATCCGCCGGTTCGAAGAACGCGCCGGCCAGCTGTATGCGATGGGCCAGATCAACGGCTTCTGCCATTTGTCGATCGGCCGAGAAGCCGTGATCACCGGCATGGCCATGGCTGCTTCCCAGATCGATCAGGTCATCACCACCCATCGCTGCCATGGGCACGCGATCGCGCAGGGTTGCGAACCGCAACGCCTCATGGCGGAGCTCCTGGGCCGCGCCTCCGGCACGAACGGAGGCAAGGGCGGGTCGCTGCACGTGACGTCGCCGCAGCACAATTTCTTCGGCGGCCACGGGATCGTTGGCGCCCCCGCCTCGCTCGGGGCCGGCCTTGCTTTCGCCAATCGCTACAGACAGAACGGCGCAGTCACCATCTGTACCCTCGGAAAGGGTGCTGCCGACCAAGGACAGGTCTACGAGGCGCTCAACCTGGCGGCTCAATGGAACCTGCCGCTGGTCTACGTCATCGACAACGATAGCGGTGAGTCACCCAACGTGGAAACGCCACTTGCGGATCGCGGCTTGAGCTTTGCCGTCAAAGGTTGGTGGGTCGACGGCGTCAACATTGCCGCCGTCCGTGCCGCCGGCCGCACGGCAATCGATATGGCGCGCGATGGCGGCGGGCCGGTGATCCTCGAAATGCGCACCTATCCCTACCGCGGTCACTTCAATCCCGACGCGGGCAACGCAGGCGAACGCCAGCGCTCGCTCGAAGAAATCGATCCCGTTGTAAATCTGAAGGGCCGTCTGTTGCGCGAAGGCTGGACCAGCGAAGACGACCTCAAGACGATCGATCGCGAGACGCGGGCCATCGTGCGCGATGCGGTGGCGCATGCCCAGAACGCAGCGGCGCCCGTTGCAGCCGACCTGAAGCGGAACGTGACCGCACCGGCGGCATAATGACAGCGACTTCGCAAGTGATGACGCACTCTGAGCCCGACGCCGAAGCGGTCGAGGTGCGGATGCCGCGCCTGTCCTCGTCGCAGGATCGCGCCGCCATCACGCGCTGGTTCGTCGAGACTGGACAGACCGTCGCCGCCGGAGACGTCCTGGCGGAAGTAGGGGCCGGTCACACCACGATGGAGCTGGAAGCGGACCAGGACGGCACGGTCGCCGCGCTGCTGGCTCCCGCCGGTGACGATATGATCGCGGCGGGCGCCGTCATCGCGCGCATCGCTCCGGCCGTCGACGCGGAAGCGGCGGACGCTACGCCCACAGATCCGCCTGCGGCAATGTCCAGCGACAGTCCGGGTGCAACACCGGCAGACGTCGCCGACCCGCCGGCTGGAACCGCCTCTGAAGCCTCCTTCGCCGATGCGTTGCGTGCCGGACTGGCAGACGCCATGCGCCGCGACGCAGATGTCTTCGTCATCGGCGAAAGCGTCGCCGACGCCGCGCGTTGCTCAGCGGTGGTGACGGGACTGGCCGGCGAGTTCGGCGCAGCCCGCGTCGTCGGCACGCCGATCACGCCACATGCCGTCGTCGGCCTCGCCGTTGGCGCGGCCATGGCGGGGCTGAAGCCGGTTGTCGAGGTCACGGCGTGGGCGCTGGCGCTGCAGGCGCTCGATCCCATCGTGTCCAGCGGGGCGAAAACGCGATACCGCTCCGGCGGCCAGATCGGCGTGCCGATCGTGCTGCGCGGACGCAACGGGCTCTGGCCAGGAACGGGCGCGATGCACAGCGTCAGTCTGGCGTCGTGGTTTGCTTCGGTTCCGGGCCTGAAAGTCGTTTGTCCGGCCACGCCCTCGTGCGCCAAGGGGCTACTGCTGTCGGCCATTGCCGATCCCGATCCCGTCATCATCCTGGAAGCCGACGCGCTCTACGACGTCGTGGGCACGGTTCCCGACTCCGATGCCTGGCGCGTGCCGATCGGCAAGGCTCGCGTCGCGCGTGAAGGCACCGACGTGACGGTGGTCGCATATGGCCATGGCGTGACGGTCGCCCTCGACGCGGCGGAGCAGTTGGCAAATGAAGGCGTGAACGCCGAAGTCGTGGACCTGCGCACCCTGCGCCCGCTCGATATGCCGGCCGTTCTCGCTTCGGTGCGCAAGACGGGCCGGCTTCTGACGTTGTCCGACACCGTGCCGGCCTGCTCGATCGGCGCGGAGATCTGTGCCGCCGTCGCGGCGCAGGCGTTCGACGCCCTGAAGGCCGCGCCCGTGCGCATGGATGCGGCCGATACGATCGTGCCGTACGCTCCGAATTTGGAAGCGCTCGTTCTGCCCGACGCGGCAGACGTCGCCGCCAAGGCCCTGCGGCTGGCGGGCCAATCGCGCCTGTGACATTTCTCAATCGGTCCACAGATTCGCGGCTGTCAATCGCAAACATGCGAGGATGAGCGGGCTACCCCGCTTGCCCTGTGCCGTAACTCCCGGCGACCTTGCTCCCAATTGCGAACGCAACATCGATTCGTAAATGGGGGTACTGGAATGCTCATTATCGTTCGTTCAACGGCGGCGTTATTGTTGGCGGGAGCGCTGGCAGGTTGCGCAGCGGACGGCTCGATCACCGGCGACTTGTCGACATCGTCGGTCAATCAGCAAGCGCAGCAGCAGCCCAAGGTGGACCCGGTTTGCCCGGCGCTCGTGCAGCATATCGAAGAGCTTCGCCGTGAAGGCATCGCGGAGAAGATCGAGAAGGCGGCGAACAAGAAATACAAGATGACGAATGCCGACTTGATCAAGGCCGACCAGCTGAACAAGGCCAACGGCGACTTCCAGGCGAAGTGCGCACCGCGTCCGGTTCAAGCGGCCGCGCAACCGGCACCGGCTCCCGCGGCGGCACCCTCGGTCCCGGCTGCACAGTAGTTCGGCGTTCAGCGAGCTGTGCTGCTGAAGCCACAATTCCGCTGCAACCGTTTGTCACCTCGTCGCGTTGCCCGCTATCTGATTGATTTCTCGGTCAGGAACGTGAGGCAGCGTCGCCACACCCGTCACACCACGGGGTTGCGATCAGTCGCTTCGTATGGTCAAAAGCATCTTCACGATTTCACGGCTGGAGGGCACCAGTGAGGTATTCAGCGGCGGGTCTCAGCGCCAAAACGTTGTTGGCGGCAGCTATGGTTGTCGGCCTTGCCGGCTGTGAGGGCACCTCGGCACCGGGCGGCGACCCCGGCGCATCCGCATTGCCCGCCGGGCAATCGTGTGGCTCGATCCGCGAGCAGTTGAACCGTCTCGACCGCAAGGGCGCACAGGCGTCGGTCGAGGCCGCGAACTCCGGAAAGAAGCTCTCCGCCAGCCAGAAGCAGGACGCGGACGACTACAACCGCCTGCTCGGTCAATACTTGGGTTCGCGTTGTCACGTGTGATGATGCACCGGCCGGTG
>JAKAXS010000074.1 GCA_021816505.1 Pseudomonadota bacterium | reverse complement strand
CTCCACCAGCCAGTCGCCGGGCACGTAATCGATCACCAGGTGTGCGAAATCCGGCTGGCCCGTGACCGGGCAGAGCGATGTAAACTCCGGTGCCGTAAAACGCGCCACGTAATTCGTATCGGCATGCGGATTGGGAACGCGGTCGAGAACCGCCACTTCCGGGCTCTCGGGAATGCCCGAAGTCTGCTTGCCGAGCAGTGCAACCTTCGGCGCATCGGTGGGCTTGCCCATGACTTACTCCGCCGCCATGCGCGGCGTGGCGCGCGGACCGGCGTAAACGCAGCCTTCGCCGCAGCTGTCGCGCGAGACCTGAACCTCAGCCAGCCCCGGCACGCGATTGGCCAGGCTGTTCCAGATCCACACGGCGATACGCTCCAGCGTCGGGCTGGCAAGGCCATCGACCTCATTCAGCAGGCGGTGATCCAGCGCGTCCTGCGTATCGGCCATTGCCCTGGCGAGTTCCTCGAAATGGAAGACGTACCCCGTCACGGCGTCGGGCTCGCCGTCGATCACGACCCGCGCGCGGAAGCTGTGCCCGTGGATGCGCGCATTCGGCGTCCCGGGCTCGGCAGTCGGCAGATAGTGCGCCGCCTCGAAGAGGAATTCCTTGTATATTCGCATGGCGCCTCAATAGGCGATCCGGCCCGTCTGATTCAAGGGCTTGCGCCCGCGACAGTTACGGAATGCCGATCAGCTTATGGGTCTGCAGCGACAGGCGCCACTCCGGGTGCGCCTTGCAATAGGCGACCGCCGCGACCGTGTTCTGAGCCTGTTCCGGCCCGTCCATGGGTTGCAGATAACGCTGTCCGAAGCTAAGCCCCTCCGTGTCCTCGGGCATTAAGCCATGCTGCGGAAACACCAATTTGAGCTCATCGCCGCGTGACTGCACGATCGGATTTCCGGCCTTCGGGCTGATGCAGATCCAGTCGATCCCATCGACCACGGGCAGCGTCCCGTTGGATTCAATAGCGATTTCGAAGCCGGCGGCATGCAGGGCGTCCACCAACTCCGTGTCCACCTGCAGCATCGGCTCGCCGCCCGTCAGCACCACCAGGAGGCCGTTTACCGGGCCACCGGCCGCCCTGGTACACGCGGCGGCCAGATCGGCGCCGGTCGCGAACCGCCCGCCCCCGGGCCCGTCCATGCCGACAAAATCCGTGTCGCAGAAGGTGCACGCCGCCGTTTCCCGGTCCGCCTCCCGGCCCGACCACAGATTGCATCCCGCAAAACGGCAAAACACCGCCGGGCGGCCGGCATTCGCGCCTTCGCCCTGCAGGGTGTAGAAAATCTCTTTGACGGCATACATGATCGTCATGCCTAAAACGCACGGGCACGCCAATGTCAATGAAGTGGCGACCAACCCGTTAAGACCGGAGACAGGCCATGGCCGAAGATGACAGTGAGCAGATCGAACTTCTTCCGCCGGACGGCATCGAAGGCGCCCAGGAGGCTGTGGAGGTTCTACGCGCCTGGGTCGCCGATGGCTCGCTTCATGTGACGTTCGACCCGGAAACGTTCAGCCACGACATTTCCGAATGGGGCCGACTGTTGTCCGACGTCGCCGTGCACATTGCCAACGCGGTCGCCCTAGACGGTCAGATGCCGTTCGCCGAGGCCCTGCGCGCGGTCCACGAGGCCTATGACAAGGGCGTCACCGAGCAGCATCCGGAAATGGCGGGCAAAATCATTGGGCGAGCGACCCACTAGGCCGTTCGCCCACATCGACCGGCAACAGCCTATTCGGCCGAAACACCCGCCATGGCGGATGGCATCGTGGCTTCCGTCGGATCGAGGCCGACCCACACGCGCGGATTGACGTACGACTGGCGCATCACGAAATCGTAGCCGGACCGGTACCAAACGCGCACCTCATCCGTCTTGTTGTCGAGAATGAAGTCGCCTTGCGAGGTCCGGGCCGTCAACACGGCGTGACCCTCACCCTTGTCGTCCTTGACCACAGTGAGGAGCAGCGAACTCATCGGCCACCCGCGCTCGATCAGCAGCTTCTGCTTCAGGAGGGCATAATCCTCGCAGTCGCCGCGATCCTTCGGCAGCGTCCAATATTCGCTGACCCCGTAGATCTCCATGTCCGTCGCAGGCGCCACGGCGTGATTGACCGCGCGATTGACCTCATCGAGCTCGCTGAAGCGCTCGAGTGACGGCTGGAAACGGATTTCGGAAAGCTTCTCGGCCGCGCCACAACCCTTGTTGTTCGCCTCGCAATAACGAACAAAACCGTAGGGTGGCTGCGTCTCACCAAAGACGCTCATGAAGGGCGACGCCTTCACGGTCACATAGCCTTGACGCTCAGGCCCGGCGGATACGCCCTCGGTACCGGACACGAACGCGAACAACGCCATCAACAAGATGCATATACGCTTCATACGCGACCCCGCACATGTTCCTTTACTATACCCCAAATTTGGGCGGTGTCTGGTCAAGCACGACGACTGCATTTCATTTACTTCGCAAGACCCAATCACCTGTACGTGCCCGCCTGTTAGGCGTCTCTCCTAAGCCAAGTCCTTCAAGCGCCCGGCTATCCGAAATCCCGTTCGAGCACTTCCCGTTCCTGCGGCTCGATGAACTGCACACCGATGCCCTGGTCGTGGTAGCGCATGACCTTCGCGAGCTGCTTGCCCACGGTTACAATGTGCCCGATCGGCGGGCGCGCCTCTGTTCCCACGGAGGCACCCGACAGCGAAACGTCGAGGATGCGGCACTCGATGACGATGTCCTCATCGAGCTTCAGCGTGGAAATGCGCTGCTTGATGCCAAAACGCTCATGGCGCCGCTCGATGGCCTGGCCGGCAAGCTCGTGGCGATTGATCAGCCACGTCAGCTGCGCGGCCAACTTCTCCCGCTTGTGCGCCGTAACGGAGAGCGCCATCGCGAAGCCTTCCGGCAGGACGCGCACGACCGACCCGACGACGCTTCCGAGATGTTCGAACTGACCGATGATCCGCTCACCGACCGGCACGAGCTGCGTGCAGGCGATGGCCATTCCGCCCGGCGACACATCGATGATCTTGCAGGGGTGCTCAGTGCGGTCGGCGCGCATGAAGCGGCCGGAGACCTGGACTTTGAAGCGCTTGTGCCGCCGCCGGTCAGGCGCGATCCGCGCAGCACTCAGCGGCGCGCGACGTGCAGACGGCTGCAGTTGGATGGACATGGCGCAGGCGATCCAGAACGCAAAGTGGCTAGGATCGAGTATGCCCAGGCCTTGTTAAGGAAGGCCTAATCACCCGGGCCATTTTGAAACAGCGGCCCGGGTGCGCCATTCAACCGGTTAAGATTTTTCGTCCGTGCCGGCGAGGCCACCATCGTAAACGCGGAAGTAACGCCGATTGGAGCGAACGATACGGGCGGTACGGATGTTCGGATCGAGAACCGGCGGCTGCGGGAACGACAACAGCGCAGGTGTCTCGTCGGCATTCAGAATTGCGCGAGAGGAACTCAGCGTACGCTGCGCGAGCGGCTCTTCGCCCAGCCATGAGGGCTGGTCCAGCGCGCTGATGCAGCCGACGAAGCGGTCAACGGTGTCCCGCATGTGCATGAGCGGAAGGATCAGGCATTCATGCATGACCTCGCGGCCCGTCGCCGTTGCGGACGTGATCTCGAGGAGCGCGCCGCCGCCCAAGTTGATCATGTTGCGGATGCGGCGCTCGATGATGCGCGCGTCGCTCGCAACGAAGCCATCGACGAAGCGCGCACCGCGAAAGTCGCTGCCGAAATGCTCGATGAGCCGTGTGCCGGCCAACCGATAACGAATGTCCATGTCCCCGAAACGTTCGAGAATGAATGCGTCCGGAAGGATCGCCGCGAGCCGCGCGGGCTCGATCTCGAAGCGGCGTGGCGCCAGACGGTCTCCGCGGACCTCGTTCCAATAAGAATAAAGCTGTTTGCTGGCTGGGTTTTTCATTACGCCCTGGCTCGTTGCCGTCTATGACCGTCCCAAATTGGAACACCCAGGGGCTCTCCCCTAAGATTTACGGCTTACGGAGCATCTTCTGTGCCAGCGGGTTGTCCGCCTGCGACACGACGGGCTTTGGTTGTGAACGCGGTTGCCAGAAGCCCCCTCAATCTCTACCTGCAGGGATCCGATAGGAGACCACGATGGCGTTGCCGGCCCCACCCGACCATCTCGGCAAACAGCCGATCTTCAACGCTCCAAGCGTTGTCATCTGGGTCTTGGGCCTGCTCATTGCCATCCACGCCGGCCGGTCGCTTCTGTCGATCGACCTCGATAACTGGTTGGTTGGCGCCACCGCGTTCATCCCGTCGCGCTATTCCGATCCCGAGGCGATCAATCTCCCTGGCGCGCCGTATGCCGATTACACCTCATGGGTCACGCATATGTTGATCCACGGCAGCGCGTTGCACCTGATGTTCAACGCGGCATGGCTGCTCGCATTCGGCGGTGCCGTCGCCAATCGCGTCGGCGGCGTGCGCTTCATCGCTTTCGCCCTCGTTTGCGGGTTCGGCGGCGCTCTGGTCTACCTGATGGTCCGCTGGGGGCTGCTCGCGCCGATGGTGGGCGCCTCAGGCGCCGTGATGGGGCTGATGGGCGCGTCGATGCGCTTCCTGTATCCCGCACTCGATCGCGGCCGCGGCTCACTGCGCAATATCCATCAGAACCTGCGCTCGGTGCCACTGATGACTTTGCGCCAGTCCATCACTGACGTCCGCGTGTTGATGACGACCGCGATGCTTATCGTTCTGAATCTCGCCGGCGCTCTGGGAATGGGACCCGGCACGTCTGATGGGACCATCGCTTGGGAAGCTCACGCGGGGGGCTATCTGGCAGGCTTTCTTCTGTTCGGCTTGTTCGATGCTGCAACGCACAACACTATCGCGCCGCCGCAAACTTTAGAGGAAGCTGAGGACGAGCAGCTCCCAAGCAAACCAACATTGCATTGACGTGTTGCCTCATTGTTCAATTTGGCTCACGATGCGTGAATGTTGTCGGATGAAAGTCTGTCAACTCACGTCTTCGGCCAATTATTGTCTGACGTCTGGCCAGGGCCAAATCGCTCGACGGAAAGCCGCGGCGGCTTTCGCCACGTATCGCGGCTGACGCAAAGCAGGCCTGGCAGGCATCGAGACGAAAGGAAAACGTCTAGATGAATGTTGCTGCGATACTGAAATCCAAGGGCCGTGCCGTTGCCACGGCGAAGCCAGAGACCACCCTGCTCGAGATCTCGCAGAAGCTTGCTCAGAAGAAAATCGGCGCGATCGTAATCGTCGGCGAAGGTGGCAAGCTGAGCGGCATCATTTCCGAGCGTGACGTTATCCGCGCCATCGGCGAACAGGGCGCCGAGGCATTGAAGCAGCCCGTCAGTCAGGTCATGACCAGCAAGGTCATCACGTGCACAGAAATGAGCGTGATCGACGAGCTGATGGAGAAAATGACCAACGGTCGCTTCCGCCATCTTCCAGTGGTCGAGGACGATAAACTGGTCGGTATCGTTTCGATCGGCGACGTCGTGAAAAATCACATCGCCGAAGTCGAAATGGAAGTAACGGCTATGCGCGGCTACCTCGCCACCGGCTGATCGGCGCGCTCAGCAAAAACGAAAGGCCGGATGTTCGATCCGGCCTTTTTGTTTGATGAGACGTAAGGGGTCAGCTCGCAGCGCCGCCCCACAGCGAAGCCCTGGGGGCCGCCAGCGTCTTGACCGAACGGCGCGCATCGATTTCGCGCGTTAGATCGTCGATCTCGCGCTGCGCCGCCTTCTCCCCACGCTGGACCAGTTCGTCCGCGCGATGGAAATCGAACAAGCCGATTCCGTGCAGTTTCGGCGTGATCATCGCGTCGGGCGGATCGCCGGCCAGACGCGAGCGCGCGATCCGGTCCTGCACGATGTTGAGGGCATCGACCAGCACGGTGGTAATGCCCGGCGCGTCGTCGCCCAGACCGAAGATCTGGCGCTGCAGCAGCCGCCGCATGGCGATCCCGTTCTTACCGGTGACAGGTTGCGGCTCGATCTCCTCGGTCACCGCACCGAGCGCGGTTTCAATGTGCGTCGTCACCGCCGAGCGGCTCGAAATGTCGAAATTCAGATTGACCGCGATCACATAGCGCGCGCCGAGCGCTCGGCAGACCGAGACCGGAATGGGATTGACCAGCGCACCATCGAAGAGCCACCGGTTGTCGATCTTCACGGGCTTGAAGACACCAGGCAATGCATACGAGGCGCGCACCGCGTCGACCAACCGCCCACGCGACAGCCAGACCTCATGGCCGGAGCCGATCTCGGTGGCGACGGCGGTGAACTTCGTCTCCAAGTCCTCGATGTTGCAGTTGCCCAAATGGCGATCGAGCATCTCGACGAGGCGCTGCCCGTTGATGAGCCCGGTGCCTTTGAAGTTGAAGTCCAGCAACCCGAAGATCCGGCGCTTGGTCAGGCTGCGCGCGAACTCCTCGACATCGTCCAGCCGGCCCGCGGCATAGCAACCGCCGACGACTGCACCGATCGAAGTTCCTGCGATGATGTCCGGCTTCAGCCCGGCTTTTTCCAGTGCTCTCAGCACACCGATGTGGGCCCAACCGCGCGCTGCGCCGCCGCCCAAAGCCAACCCGATCTTCCCCGTGGACATTGGTTCGTCTCCGCGTGAGCCGCCGGAGGCAAGCTGCGATAAACAACGGCTAAACCGTATCGCCGGTTCCCGCCGCTGCCCTGCGCGCGGCCTCCTCCATACTTAATGGAGAGTACAGAAGCTTAATTAAAGCCTTCCTACCACGAATGCCCTCGCTCAGCACCGATCAGCTATGCGCCAGATTAATATCAGGGCGTCTTCGGCTGCTTGCCCTGCTTGGCATCCATCGTCAGGCGACCGTCAGCAGCTTCGCCGAGTGCGGCAGAGCGATAGAAACAGCTGCGCGCACCAGTGTGACAGGCAACACCCGCCCCCGAGACCAGAACCTTGAGCCAGAGGACGTCCTGGTCGCAATCGACGCGCAACTCCTCGACGTTCAGCAGGTTGCCGCTCTCCTCGCCCTTGCGCCACAGCTTGCCCCGCGAGCGCGACCAGAAGTGCGCAATGCGGCTTTCCATCGTCGCCTGCAGCGCGTCCTGGTTCATGTAGGCGAACATCAGCACCTCGCCGCTCCGCGCGTCCGTCACGATGGCGCCGATCAGGCCATCCCTGTCGAACCGGGGCGCGAAAGCCGTTCCCTTTTCGATATCGATATCAGGACCTTGCTCGGCAAACGGGCGAGTGGACATTTCCGGGGCCTCAGTCAGAAAACACGCGTGCCACCCGCTACACGGACGGCGATCGCGCCTATATATAGGGCCGCTTCTACCGAGACCAGCACGGTGCAACCGACCTTGGAGCCCATGGCAGACCTCGACGACGTCTACAATCTGAAGATCCTGGAACTCGCCTCGGACATCCCCCAATCCGGGCGTCTGGCGCACGCCGACGCGACGGCCTCCGCACGCTCCAAGCTATGCGGATCCACGATCGAGATCGACCTGACGGCCGAGAATGGTCGCATCACCGCCTTCGGTCAGGATGTAAAGGCCTGCCTGCTCGGTCAGGCGGCGGCGGCCATCGTCGGCCGCGAGATCGTCGGCACGACTTTCGCCGAATTCACCGAGGTGGGCGCCGTGATGCGCCGCATGCTCAAGGAAGGCGGATCGCCTCCGCAAGGCCGCTGGGAAGATCTCGCCCTGCTTCAGCCGGTGAAGGACTACCCGCATCGCCACGCATCGACGCTGCTGGTCTTCGACGCCGTCGACAAGGCGATCGCGGAAATCGCCGGCACAACCGCACCCGCGCCGGCTTCGCCGTGAAACAGATCGCAGCTCATCTGCTGAAGGTCCCCATCCACGTCTACCGCTGGACCTTGAAGCCGCTGATCGGCATGGAGTGCCGCCACCTTCCGACCTGCTCGCAGTACGCGCTCGACTCCATCGATCGCAACGGCGCATGGCGCGGTTTCTGGCTGACGTTCTCGCGTCTGACGCGATGCCATCCCTGGGGATCGGCGGGCTTCGACCCGGCGCCCGACATCCGCGCCGAGCGGCACGCGCTTGCCCCATGGCGCTATGGGCGTTGGACCGGACGGCATATCGATCCCGCGACGAAGCCCTAGGCGGGTAGTGGCGCATGCCGAAGCACGACGCGCGCCGCAGCGTCGCTCGGGCTGTCACCAGGGATCGCCATCTTCTGCGGGATCTCGCTCAGATCGCGAAGCTGCGCCGCGCGCTCGGGCGTGTCTTCGAGCAGGGCCGCCAGCGCGGTCGCCAGCTTCTCGGGCGTGCAATCGTCCTGCAGGTATTCGGGATAAACCTGCTTGCCCGCGACCAGGTTCGTCAGCACGACGGACGACACCTTCAACAAAAAGCGCAGCTGGGCCGCGGCGCCGTCCACGCGATACGCCACGACGGCCGGCGTACCGGCCAGCCCGAGTTCGAGCGTTACCGTTCCCGACGCTGCCAGCGCCGCGCGCGCCAGGCGGAACGCGGCGAGCTTGTCGCTCTCGCCGTGAACCAGATGCGGGATCAGCGGCCAGGCGCGCGCCTTCTCCTCGATGAGCGCCCGCACCGACGTCACTGCGGGCAGCACGATCTCGAACGCGTGACCACGCAGACGCAGACGCTCCAGCGCCTCGCCAAACGGCTGCATCAGACGCTCCACCTCCGAGCGGCGACTGCCCGGCAGCACGACGATGACGGCTTTGTCCGTGATCCTCAGCCGCGCCGCGAGTTCCGCTGCATCGGCGGAGCGGATCTCATCCAGCCGTTCGATCAGGGGATGGCCGACATACGTGCAGGGCGGCCCTCCGAGGCGCTCGTGCGCGGCCGGCTCGAACGGCAGCAACGCCATGACGTGATCGACGTAGGGCCGCATCGCGCGCGCACGCCACGGCCGCCAGGCCCACACGCTCGGGCTCACATAGTTGATGATCGGGAGTTGCGGCGCGCGGCGGCGCACCCGCTTGGCGATCGCGTGCGTGAACTCGGGGCTGTCAATGATGACCAGCACATCCGGATTGGCCGCAATGGCGGCGTCGACCGCCTCATGCACACGACGAATGATCAAAGGCAGGCGGCGCAGAATTGCGACCAGTCCCATCACCGCCACGTCGTCGAGAGGAAAGAGCGAGTTGAACCCCTGCGCGGCCATCGCCTCGCCGCCCACGCCGGAGAACGTCACGTTCCCGTCCGTCGCCGCCTTCAGGCCCTGCATCAGCTTCGCACCGAGCGCATCACCGGAATGCTCTCCGGCGATGAGCACGACGCGCAACGGCCGGGAAGCCACATTCCAGCTCATGACGGCTGCACCTCGCGGATGTCCGGCTGCGACAGTTCCACGCCGAGCACACGCGCGCGCTCACGCGCGGCGCCGCTGATCTGATTTGCCCCCATCGCGGCCAGACCGCGCAAGCCGGCTGCCGCGGCCAGATCCACATGCACGGCCTCGATCGGCTGTCCGGCGGCCAGAACCGCATGGCCAACGCGCCTCTTGATGCGCTGGCTTCCCCATTGCCGCAATCCGGCGACGCGCTTCAGCACCGCTTCCGTTCCTTCACCTGTTTCGACGGCCAGCACGTACTTGCCGGCCACGACAACACTACGACTGTCGACGTATGGCCGCAGCTCTTCGATGATGGCCACGCCCCGCGCCGCATCGTCGCCTGTCGTCGACGTGACGGGCAGGGACGCGCTATCTGACGCCTCCCGGCTGGCGACACCCGCCACGAAGACCTTCTGCTCACCGGCCCGGCGCAAAAGCTCATCCCGTTGGGTCAGCAGCACCTTGCCCGCAAGCACGGCAATCCCGTGCAGGCCGGCGCGCGCAACGTTGCTGACGGTGTCGGGACCGATGGCCGGCATGTCGACCCGCATGTCCTGCTGCGGCTTGGGCCGCTTGACCAGCACGCCAAGGCGGCTCGTGCCGTTCCCCGTCACGCGCGAAAGCATGCGGTCGGTGCCCTCTGCCCCCTCGATGGCGACGACGGTACCGCTGCGCACCACCACGCCTTGTCCGACGTCGAAACGGCCGAGCACGCCGACGACCTTCAGTCCCAGCTCGATATCATCGCGAGA
>JAKAXS010000595.1 GCA_021816505.1 Pseudomonadota bacterium | reverse complement strand
GTCACGGCTGGGCGCAAGCCAGGTCAACCGCGTTTGCGCGGCCGCGATGGTTTCGGCTTCGGCCGCGAAGCTCGCCCGCGTCTGGGAGTTGGCTACTCCTGCGGCTGTCGCCGTGAAGCCGGCGGGCAAGTGGGAGGTGTCCAGGCCGGCCAACGCAGCGAGCTTCAGATCGACGAGACTGATCCAGGCGGATTTCGACGGCGTGGCGTCGAGCCGGGGTAGGACGAGGAGTTCGCGGGCGCGGGTGGCCGCGACATACCAGAGCCGGATACGTTCGCGGTCCAGCTCGCCCTTTTCCGCGTCACGTACTGCGTCGTAGCCCTCGGGCGAGACGCGGAAGACAGGGCAATAGAAGGTGTCCGTCAGGCGATCGATCACCGCGCTGTCAGGGGCCATGACGCCGGTCATGGTGTTGATTGGAATGACGATCGGCCATTCCAGCCCCTTGGCCGCGTGCATGGTGAAAAGCGCGACCGCTTCCTCCTGGGCGTCGGGCCGTCCCTCGACGGCGCGGGCCTCGTCGGACCACGCCGCTGTCATCGCCTCGGCGAAGTCGCGCAGGCCGCGCACGGCGTAGCCGGTCGACAGGCTGAGATAGAGATCGACATTGGCGAGCGCGCGCTCGGCCTGGCCGCGATGGCGCTCGAGGAGGAGCGGACGGACGCGCAACACGTCTACGGCCTGGGAGAGCAGCTCGTGCGGGGTCGTGCTGTTGCCGCGCCGGGAGAGCGATTGCAGCCGCTCGATTACCTCGCGCGCGAGCGGATGCCTGATGACGGCGGGATCGACGCTGAGGTCCAGACGCGGAATCCGATCCGGCTGTTCCTCCGAGCGCGGAAGTCCCCAGATGATGTCCAGCAGGTCTTCTTCGGTGAGGCCGACAAGAGGCCCGCGCAGCAGCGCACCGAGCGCAAGGGTGTCGCGGCGGTCAGCCAGAACGCGGGTCAGCGCGATCAGATCCTGGACCTCTTGGCGACGGAACAGCCCCTTGCCGGCTTGGGTTGCTACTGGGATGCCACGGCGTTCCAGGGCTTCCTCATAGCGCCAGAGGTCAGCGCCGGTTGGCGCTAGCAAAGCGATGTCGCCCGGCTGGCAGGGGCGCTCGGCGCCGCTGCGACGGTCGATGATGGGGTGGCTTTCGATCAGCCGGGCGCACAACTCGGCGATGGCGTCGGCTTCGGCGTCGCGTTGCTGTTCGGCGCTGGCCTTGCCGTTTTCGTCGGCCACGGCGATGTCGAGGGCCGCCACGCACAGTCCGCCTCGGTCGTCATAGAACGGGTCTAGAGCGGTGAAGCCCGGCTGGCCATCGGCTGAGAGCACGGCCTCGAAGCGCTCGTTGACGAACGTGAGGATCGAGGCGCAGGAGCGGAAGTTGGTGGAGATCGACAGAAGGCTGCCGGGGTCCTGGGCGCGGAAGGCGTCGCGCGCCTGCACATAGGCAGCGACATCGGCGCCCCGGAAGCGATAGATCGCCTGCTTGGGGTCGCCGACCAGGAAGAGCGCGCCCGGCCGGATTTGGAACCGGGTCCACTCGTCATTGCCATCGACCTTCTCGCCGCAAAGGCGCCAGAAGATCTCGGTTTGCAGGGGATCGGTGTCCTGGAACTCGTCGACGAGGACGTGGGCGAAACGCTGTCCGAGGGCCCGGCGGACGTCGTCATGGTCACGCAGCAGATCGCGCGCGGCGAAAATTAGATCGTCGAAGTCGAGCTGGGCGCTGGCGCGCTTGTGGTCGCGATAGCGTTGCAGAATCCGACGCGTTTCGTCGATCAGCGCCGCCAGGGTATGACCAGCGGCGGCCTGCACAAGCGCGCCCCAGGCATCGCGACAGGCGGTGTAGTGGTGCTCCGCCGCGCTGTTTAGCTGATCGCCGTCAGCTTTCGATAGACCAGCCTGCTTCGCCGCTGTGCTCCATTTGCCTTTCTTCTTATAGGCAGCGAAAGCCCCAGCCTGGGTGCAAAGGTCTGGGTGGGGTCGCGATGTCAGGAGCCAGACGAGACCCGTAGAAGTTGCGGGATCGGGGCCGTTCGCCAATGCGGTCGCCATCTCGGCCAACCGCTGGACGATTATCATCGTTTCCGGTTCGGGCGCTGCCGCGCCATTCATGAAGCCCGCGAAATCGGCGGCGGCCCGGCGGAACGCCGTCAGGTGACCGCCAAGCGGGGAGACGGGCGGAGCTGAAAGCGTGCGGCGGCGGCGCAGATTCTCGGCGATCTTATGGATGAGCGCCACGGTCTCGCCGGGGCTGTGAAGCACCATCTCGGCTAGGATGCCGCCCTGGCCGCCGGACAGGCGCTCACGCAGCCAGCCGTCGACGATTTCAAGGAAGGTGAGATCGGCTTGGTTGCGGTCGATGACGCCAGCGCCGGGATCGATGTCGGCCTCCGCCGGATAGGGCTTGATCAGCCGCTGGCAGAAGCCGTGGATGGTCGAACAGGTGATCTCGTCGATTGCGGTGCTCGCGGCGGCGAGATTGTCGCGCTGGACTTGGGACAGACCATTGGGCAGCGCCACGCGCAGTTCGGGCGCGAT
>JAKAXS010000594.1 GCA_021816505.1 Pseudomonadota bacterium | reverse complement strand
AGAAGCGATCTCCACTGGCGTTGCGGTATGTTCCGCGTCGGCCAAGATCATCGGGAAGGCGGGCGAATGCGCCTCGCCCTGCCGCGCGCCTAACCGCCCGGAGGTAACGCCGGCGCGTCAACGCCGGTCAGTTCACTTCGTTCAGAGCCACCAGCACTACCAGCTCTAAAAATCCAGCAACTTTTTTCAACTGCGACTTTTCAGCTAAGAGACGCAGGTTCCCCGAAATACGGTCGTTGCAGTGGTTCAGGGCTTTGATGCGGCAAGCACCGCGGTACTTGCCCGTGGCGTCCTTTGGGCGCTGCAGGCACTGTGCCCCAATCCGGCGTGACGATGCGTTATTACTGCATGAACCATCCGTGACTGACGACCATCGACTGGCCAGTCAGCGCATTGCTCGAAAACCCCGCGAAATACAGCACCGCCTCGGCGACGTCCTCTACGGTGGTGAATTCACCATCGACGGTTTCCTTCAGCATGACATTCCGAACGACCTCATCCTCGCTGATGCCGAGTTCCTTCGCCTGCTCCGGGATCTGCTTGTCCACCAGCGGCGTGCGGACGAAGCCGGGACAGACGACGTTGGCGCGAACATTGTATTCGGCACCCTCCTTGGCGAGCACCTTGCAGAGGCCGATCAGCCCGTGCTTGGCGGTGACATAGGGCGCCTTCAGCTTCGATGCCTCCTTGGAATGCACCGAGCCTACGAACACGACTGCGCCGCTCTTCTGCGCATACATGTGTTTCAGGCAGGCACGGGTCGTGAGGAACGCACCATCCAGATGAATCGCAAGCAGCTTCTTCCATTCGGAGAAGGGAAACTCGACCATCAGCTTGACGATCTGGATACCCGCATTGCTGACCAGTACGTCGATCCGGCCGAAATTTTCCATAACCGCGCTGATGCCATCCTCGACCTGCCGTTCGTCGCCGACATCCATCGCGACCGCCATGGGCTGGGGACCAAAGGATGCGATCCTGTCGGCGGCCTCGCGTGCGGCGTCGAGATTTAGATCGGCAACTACGGCATGGCCGCCCTCTCTCGCAAACTGCTCCGCAATGGCGAGGCCAATGCCGCTAGCTGCGCCGGTGATGATGCCGACCTTACCGTCAAAGCGGGACATGTTCGATTCCTTCTCTTTCTGTTGGGGAATTAAAAAGCTTGATCAGCCGAGGTAATCGTGAACGACTTCGCCCAGATCGAGCGTCAGGTCGGCAAGAATGTGCGCGGCACCCATGACTTCCCGAACCGGCAAATCGGCAACCGGCGCGAGTGCATGCGGATAGAGTGCGAGGGCAGCCGGGCCGGTCCATGCGCCCTTCAGCGTGATGTCGCTCATCTGGTAACGCACCAGCTCGCAGATCCGCGCTGAACCGTCGACATGCGGGACGATCTTCAGAAGGAAGTTCGGCTCGTGCATCGAGGCAAGCACAGACTCGCGATCGAGCACGGCGTGCTTGTAGCCCATCGTGCCGGTCGCGACCCTGATCCGGCCGTAGTCCAGCGTGCCGACCAGCGTGTCGATATCGACCTCGAGAACAGGACGCGCGAGCTTCTTCGGAAAGCCCCAGATCTCCCGGCCGCCGGCGATCGGCGGATGATCGTTGAGGAACATCGAATGGACATAGACGCCCGGCTTGCCGTTGTAGCGAACCGGGATAACCTGGCCGGACTCCGTGTAATCGCCGAAGCCGGTGCTGTCCGGCATGCGGATGAATTCGTATTTCACCACGTCGCCGGCGAGTTCGAGCGGCGCCGGGACGATCGCCTCGAGCGCGGCCCGATCGGTCCGGTAGGTGAGGATCATGTATTCACGGTTGACGAACCGGTATGGCCCCTTTGGAAAGCCCGGGCTGGTCATGGGCATGGCGAAGGCGGTTTCCTTGATCGTCGTTTCGTCCATCGCGTCTGTGCTCCTTGTTATGATATGGCTTTGGCAATGTCGAAGGTCCGCATGCCGAGTTCTGGCGGGTGCGGCTCGCGCCAGGGCGCCGCGTCGAGCGCGCGCACGGCATCCTCGCGGCCATGGCGCCATCGTCTCTCCGCGGTCGAGCGATCGAACTGGACATCCTTGTTGGCGCCCTCCGGCTCGTCCGGCCGATAGATCAGGTGGACGACGTCGATCTTCGCCGGGCAGGAGAAATGGGCGAGGCGCTTCGCGATGGGATCCTCGCGCAACGCGGGCGGCAGCTTTTCCAGAAATACGCCGATGCGGCAGCGCAGGTCCTGCCTATCCCGTTCCGCGTCCGTACCGTAGCGCGTGCGGCTCGAATAGCGGATATCCTTCTCGCGTTCGGCAACGCCGTCGAGCGATGTCGGCATCTGGCCGTGAGCCGAAAAAAGGTCGACCTGGAATGCCAGGCTGTCGTGCCGGGGCTCGCAGCGCATCATGTATTCGAGAGGGGTGTTCGAAACGATGCCGCCATCCCAGTATGCCTCGCCGTCGATCTCGACCGGCGGAAAACCGGGCGGCAGGGCGCCGCTGGCCATGATGTGCTCGGGTGTGATCTGGCATCCGATACTGTCAGATC
>JAKAXS010000593.1 GCA_021816505.1 Pseudomonadota bacterium | reverse complement strand
GATGCGGCGAACCCAACGGGTCGCGGGAAACTTGTAACTCAAGCCAACACGTGAACTCGGCTCTCGCAATTTCAAATCAGCTCACCGCATCCAGAGCTGCCGCACGTCCCGGTCCACTCAACAACCAAGAGTACAGGACACACAATCTGGCAGAACTGGAAACGCGATGCAAGTTGCCTATTGACAGCGTTGATTCGCCTGAGACAATTGATCTGTTGACGGACTAAATTTCGACAACAACCCTGAGGTGTCTGGCGTTCATTTTATTGAAGAATTCGGCGTCGGTTGTATTGCCGCCGGCCGGTACGCAGCTCAAGCTGCGTCGGCCGATACCCGATTGCGGCCGTGGCGCTTGGCGGCGTACAGCGCCTTGTCCGCGCGCTTCAGGAGGGTCTCCGGCGTCTCGTCCGCATCCTCGAGGCTGCCCAGGCCCACGCTGGCCGTGACCCGCAAGGTGATGTCGTCGTTCACGCGGAACGGCGTTTCCGCGATCGAGGCGCGAAGACGCTCGCCGATCAGGGCGGCGCGAACGCGGTCGGTCTCGGGCATGACGACGACGAATTCTTCGCCGCCGACACGGGCGGCCAGATCGAGCCCGCGCGTATTCTGGCGCAGGCGTGCCGCGCACTCGCGCAGGATGATGTCGCCCGCGTCGTGACCGTAGGTATCGTTGACCGACTTGAAGTGGTCGACGTCGATCATCAGAACGCTCAGCGGCTTGTCGTTGGCCTTCGCCTCGGTGACGAGCGTGTTCAGGTGGCTGTCGAGGTAGCGGCGATTGTGCAGCTGCGTCAGCGGATCCATGATCGACAGCTCGAACACGGACTCCAGGCGATTGCGCAGATAGTCCGAGTAGCGCTTGCGCTTGATCTGGGTCTGCACGCGCGCCAGAAGCTCCTGGCGATCGATCGGACGCATGAGATAGTCGGTGACGCCGAGGTCCAGGCCGCGCAGCAGGCGGGCTTCGTTGTTGGGTTCGACCAGCATGATGATCGGCAGGTGGCGCGTGTTCTCCCGCGTGCGCAGCTGCGAGCACAGGCGCATGCCGTCGGAGCTGACCAAGCTGAGCGAGACCAGCGCGAGATCGAATTTCCCGTCCGGGATGATGGTGTTGGCGGCGTCGGCATTGCCTTCGACGACCACGTCGTGATGCGCGCTCAGCACCTCCTTCAGGCGGCTGGCCGAACGCTGATGGTCGTCGACGACGATGATCCGCCCGCGGTTCTGCTGCAGCGCCGCTTCGAGCGCGGCCTGGTCGACGATACCCATGCTGCGCCGCGTCGAAGCGCGCATCAGCATTTCGTCGTTGAGCATCTTGAGGCGCGTGAGGTTGCGAACGCGCGTGATGAGGGCGAGATCGTCGACCGGCTTCGTCAGGAAATCGTCTGCGCCGAATTCGAGGCAGCGGACGCGATCGGAAATCTGATCGAGCGCGGTGACCATGATGACGGGGATGTGCTGGGTCGCGGGGTCCGATTTCAGGCGACGGCAGGTTTCGAAACCGTCGAGACCCGGCATCATGACGTCGAGGAGGACGATGTCGATGCGCTCCCTGGCGCAGACCTCGAGCGCCTCATGGCCGCTATGCGCGGTCAGCACGTCGTAGTACTCGGCGCTGAGGCGCGCTTCGAGCAACTTCACGTTGACCAGCAGGTCATCGACAACAAGTACGCGGGCAGTCATCTGAACTCACCAATACGCAAACTATTCTATTGCGACTTCAATTCCCTTCGCCGATGAACCGCCGCACCGTTTCAAGGAACATGCTGACGGAAATGGGCTTGGATACGTAGGCTTCGCAGCCGCCGGAGCGGATGCGTTCTTCGTCGCCCTTCATCGCATAGGCGGTGACGGCAACGACGGGGATGTCTTTCAGTTCGTCGTCTTCCTTCAGCCAGCGCGTGACCTCGAGGCCCGAGATCTCCGGCAGCTGGATATCCATCAGGATGAGGTCCGGGCGATGAGCGCGCGCGAGCGAAATCGCATCCAAACCGTGACGCGTGAGGATCGTCTCGTAGCCATGTGCGTTAAGCAGGTCGTGGAAGAGCTTCATGTTGAGCTCGTTGTCTTCCACGATGAGAACGCTTTTCGCGCCCTCGCGCACCGCCGGTGGCTCGGATTTTGTGATTGGACTTGTTTGTTGGTAGGTCATCGCAGTGACGCCCGCCGCCCCTATTCCAAACGACTGTGCACCGATTCTGAGATCGGTATTCAAAGGAAAATGTACGCCCAAAGCCGTAAGTAACTGCTTAAAGACGAGTGTCGTTAACTCTAGATCGGAACGTTCGACCCGGCATGGCTAAGCAAAGATTGACGCGTGAGGACGCCGAAGCGTTGGCGCTGAACTCACTGGCTTTTCTGGCGAGCGACGAGGCGCGCCTGACGCGATTCCTGCAGCTGACGGGGCTTACCCCTGAGGCATTGCGGCACCAGGCGGCCGATCCAAGCACCCTCAGCTCCGTTTTGGACTACGTTCTCAGCGATCAATCGCTGCTGCTGGTATTCGCTTCCGAAGCCGGCATACCGCCCGAACGCGTG
>JAKAXS010000592.1 GCA_021816505.1 Pseudomonadota bacterium | reverse complement strand
TTCCGATCTGCCTTGAAAAGCCCCATCGTCACGCCGATCAGCACGAGGTAGACGGCAAAGGCTACTGCCTTACGCGACAGCAGGCGCGAAACGCCGCCGCCGTAAGCGTCGGAGCCGCGACGGAACACGTAGTTGAAGCCGCGGAAAAACCAGCCGAGCGTCCGGTCCATGACTCGCGTCAGCCAATCCTTCGGAGCGTCATGGCCCTTGAGAAGGATGGCCGCCAGGGCCGGAGACAGCGTCAGCGAGTTGATGGCCGAGATCACGGTCGAGATGGCTATCGTCAGCGCGAACTGCTTGTAGAACTGTCCCGTCAGGCCGCTGATGAAGGCGAGCGGAACGAACACGGCAATCAGCACCAAGGCGATGGCGATGATCGGTCCGGTCACCTCGCGCATCGCGCGATACGTCGCCTCGCGCGGAGGCAAACCGTTCTCGATGTTGCGCTCCACGTTCTCGACGACGACGATCGCGTCGTCGACGACGATGCCGATGGCCAGGACGAGCCCGAACAGCGTCAGCGCGTTGATCGAGAAGCCGAAGACGTGCATCACGGCAAACGTACCGATGATCGACACCGGCACGGCGACCAGCGGAATGATGGATGCGCGCCACGTCTGCAGGAACAGGATGACGACGAGGACGACCAGCGCCACGGCCTCGAGCAAAGTGTGCACGACGGCTTCGATGGACGCGCGCACGAATTGCGTCGGGTCATAGACGATACTGTAGTCGACGCCCTCGGGCATGTTGGCTTTCAGCTCCGCCATGGTCGACCGGACGTTGTCCGAAATCTGGATGGCGTTCGAGCCGGGGGACTGGAAAATGGGGATGGCGACGGCCGACTTGTTGTCCAGCAAGGACCGCAGTGAGTATTCCGCGGCACCGAGCTCGATACGCGCGACGTCGCGCAAGCGCGTCACCTGGCCGTTCGCACCGGACTTGACGACGATGTCGCCAAACTCTTCCTCGCTCTGCAGGCGGCCCTGTGCGTTGACCGACAGCTGAAGGTCGATATCCGGCAAGCCGGGCGAGGAACCGACAACGCCGACGGCAGCCTGGACGTTCTGCGCCCGTATTTCGTTGACGATGTCGCTGGCAGACAGGCCCAGCTCCGCGGCCTTGGACGGATCGAGCCAGACTCGCATGGAATAGTCGCCCGAGCCGAACAGCTGCACCTGGCCGACGCCATCGATGCGTGCCAGGCGGTCGCGCACGTTCAACACCGCGTAGTTGCGCAGGTATGTCATGTCATACCGGTCGTTCGGCGACAGCAGGTGAACCACCATCGTCAGATCGGGTGCGCTCTTGATCGTGGTGATGCCGAGCCGGCGTACCTCTTCCGGCAGACGGGGCTCGGCCTGAGCGACGCGATTCTGCACGAGCTGTTGCGCCTTATCGACGTCCGTGCCCAGGCGGAAGGTCACGGTCAGCGTCATCAGGCCATCCGTCGTCGCCTGACTGCTCATGTAGAGCATGTTCTCGACGCCGTTGATCTGCTCCTCGATCGGGGTCGCGACCGTTTCAGCGATGACCTTGGGATTGGCACCAGGGTATTGCGCGCGCACCACGACCGACGGAGGCGCGACCTCCGGATACTCCGAGATCGGCATCACGCGCAGAGCAAGGAGTCCCGCGACGAAGATCAAGACGGAGAGCACGCCGGCGAATATCGGCCGGTCGATAAAGAACTTGGAGAAGTTCATGGCGGGACCTGTGGGTGGAGGTGTCGCGCAGGCTTACTGCTGCGCGACTTTGGAAGCTTCGTTGACGGCGCCGGCCTGCTTTTCGGCGGGTGTTCCGTCGATCGTGACGATTTCGGGTGTCACGGCATCGCCGGGTTTGACGCGCTGCAAGCCGCTGACGACGATGCGTTCGCGTGCGGCCAGACCCTTGGTGACGATGCGCAGGTTGCCCGTCATGGCGCCAAGCGCGACCTCGCGATAGGCCGTCTTGTTATCAGCGCCGACGATCATGACGAACTTCTTGTTCTGGTCGGTGCCGATCGAGCGTTCGCTGATGGCGATCACGGGGCCGGACTTGGGCTGAGCCATGCGCACGCGCACGAACTGACCGGCCATGAGGCGGCCGCCCCTGTTCTCGAAACTCGCGCGTAGCCGCACGGTGCCGCTGGTCGCGTCGACTTGATTGTCGATCAGCTGCAGGTTGCCTTGCCGCCATTGTCCGGCCTGGTCGGCCGTTGAAATCTCGACGGGGATGTGGGCGACTTCGGCCGCCGCGTTGGCTTCTGGCGATAACGTCGCCAAGGCGCGCGCGACGACGTTCTCATCGGCATTGAAGCTGGCATAGATGGGATCGACCGACACGAGTGTCGTCAAAATGGGTGAGCCGGGTCCTGCGGCGACGAGATTGCCGACGATCGGGAGACGTGCGACGAGATCGGTGGTCGCACCAGGACGTGCGAGTTCGATGAGCGCGATCATGGTCATCGTCCCTCCTTCCGGGCCTGGTCGATGAGCTTGGACAGGCGGTCGAGCTCCTCGTCGGAGAGGGTCGACGAGGAGAGGTCCAACAGCGCGG
>JAKAXS010000073.1 GCA_021816505.1 Pseudomonadota bacterium | reverse complement strand
CCGAGCGAATCTTCGACGAACTCGCGGACCTCGCGACCGCGCTCGCCCACAAGGGCGACGACCACCGTATCGAACCCGCGCGCGCGGGCGAGCATGCCAAGCAACGTGGACTTGCCGATGCCGGAGCCTGCAAAGATGCCAATTCTCTGTCCTGCGCAAAGTGGCGTGAACAGGTCGATGACGCGGACGCCGGTCAGGACAGGCTTGGTAACGCGTTGACGATCGATGGCGGACGGCGGCTCGGCTTCAGTCGTTACTCTGATGTCGCCATCGATCAGAGGTCCCTGCCCATCGACAGGCTGGCCAAGGGCGTTGATCATCCGGCCCTTCCACGATGGATGGGGCGCCATTCTGACCGGCCCGCGTTGCCAAGCGGACGTACCGAGCGCGGCTTTCAGGGGGGACTCAAACGGCTTGACGGTGATCGCGTCGGTATCGATGCGAACGACTTCGCCAAGTTCTGAGGCGCTTCCTTCGAGACTTATGGTATCGCCGAGCGTGACGTGGTTGGAGAGGCCGGCGACGCGACAGAAGGCCGGCGTGACCTCGGTAACGACTCCGCCGTGGCGCACAGGTGCGCGCGCCGCAATGATCTGCATTGCGCTGTTCAAGCGCTGCAGCATTGTGGGGGGCAATTCCTTCTGGTCGTTCGGCAGCTGCTCGCGGCTCATCGCCCGTTACTCCGGCTTACGATGATGGCCCCAGCTTCTGGATGCTGTCGCGCTGGCGTTCGTCGGTCTGGCTCATGGCGTTCGTTACCGCCTCGAAGCTGCGCTGGACCGTGATCAATCGAGTGATCTCTGCAACCGGATTGACGTTCGACTGCTCGATGAAGCCCTGGGCGAAGCCATTGCGCGCGAAGTCCAGGGCCGGCTCGGCCGGAAGATCGGGAATCACACCGGAGTTTTCATAGCGTGCGAGGCGTGCGTCGTTGCTGATGGTGAACAGGCCGAGGGCGCCACGCTGCTGGCCGCCCTGGGTCAGAGTACCGTCGGGAGCGATGGTCACATCGCCGCCGTTCGGATCGAGCTGGATGGGCGCGCCGCCGACATCGAGCACGGGATGGCCGTTGAGCGTCTGCAGCCCGCCGTCGGGAGACATCTGCATGCGTCCATCACGCGTGTAGACTTGGCCGACGGGCGTTTCGATGGCCATGAACGCGTCGCCCTTGATGGCGACGTCGAAGCGGTTGTTGGTTTCTATGAAACCGCCCGACTTGCGCGACAAAAATGTTTCGCCGGCGCTCGAGTAGGCAGTCGGCTCGCGCGATGCTTCCGACAGAATCGTTTCGAAGCGCACTTCTTCGGCGCGATAGCCTGAGGTGTTCACGTTCGCCACGTTGTTGGCGATCGTATCCAGGCGCTTTTGCAGGGCGATTTGACCCGACAAGCTGACGTAAAGACTCGGTTGCATCGGATGCGCGCCTTCAAAAGCACTTCGTTAAGCATGCGGGTCGGCCGGCATCGACTGCCGACTTCTCCATGCTGGCACATTGAATTCGGCGGCTTGTCCGAGGCTTGCGGGCCGGCGGTTCGACCTGCAAGCGGCGGGTTTAAGGTCCGCGCAAGGATTTGGGGGCTTAGTTGATGGTTGCAACCCTGCCCTCGGAGCGCAAATTGTGACTATTATCCTTGGCCTCGTCATCACCCTTGTCTGCATGCTCGGTGGCTTCATGGCCATGGGCGGCCATGTGGAAGTGATCTGGCAGCCATGGGAGTTCGTTATTATTTGCGGCTCCTCGCTGGGTACCTTCGTGATCGCGACGCCGATGAAGACGATCAAGGACAGCGGCAAGGCGATCGTGGAAGGGTTCAAGAACGCGGTGCCCACGGGCCGCGAGTATCTCGATGTCCTCGGCGTTCTGCACACGCTGATGCGCGAACTTCGTTCCAAGCCGCGCAACGAGGTGGAAGCACACATCGACAAGCCGGAAGAGTCGTCTGTCTTCCAGAAGTTTCCCTCGGTCCTGAACAACGTCGAGCTGCGCACCTTCATCTGCGACTATTGCCGCCTCATCATCATCGGCAACGCGCGGACGCATGAAGTCGAAGCGTTAATGGAAGAAGAGATCAACACGGTTCGCCATGACAAGCTCAAGGCCTATCACGCTCTGACAGCGGTTTCGGAAGGCCTCCCGGCGCTCGGTATCGTTGCTGCCGTGCTTGGCGTTATCAAGGCCATGGGCGCCATCAGCGAATCGCCGGAGGTTTTGGGAGCGCTGATCGGATCGGCGCTCGTCGGCACGTTTGCCGGCATTTTCTTCTCGTACGCCGTGATGACGCCGCTCGCGACCAAGGTCAAAGGTGTCCGCGAGAAGAAAATGCGTCTCTATGTTCTGGTGAAGCAGACGCTGTTGGCCTTCATGAACGGTGCCATGCCTCAGGTCGCCATCGAATATGGGCGCAAAACGATTTCCGCCTACGAACGGCCGACCATCGACGAGGTGGAAGAAGAGACGACCGGCGGTGGCGGCGCCGCTGCTGCGGCAGCCTAAGCACGAACCGCGGCTAGAACGAACGCTTCGCATAGAGGGATTTTGAGATGTCGAACTTGAACCAGATGTCGTCCGATGACGGCCAAGAGCAGCCCCAGCAGTTCGACAACCTCGCGCAGTCGCTCAGCGGCGCAAGCGCGCTGTCTCAGTCGCGTAGCTTCGACACGATCATGCGGATTCCGGTTTCCGTTAAGATCGTTCTTGGGTCCACCTCCATGCCAGTGTCCGCGCTGATGAAGCTCGGGCGTGGCGCGGTCATTCCGCTGGACCGCCGGGTAGGCGAACCCGTGGACGTGACGGTCAACGGTCGCGTGGTGGCGCGCGGTGAAGTGGTCGTCCTCGAAGAGGCAAGCTCGCGCTTCGGCATTTCGCTGACGGAAGTCGTTGGCCCTGGCGGCCCTGAAAAGTCTTCGTGAAATTTGGACTGATGGTTTTGGGCTGCTGCTCCTAACCGCTTGATCCTTGGCATGCGCAGCGGGCGAGAATGTCCGACGAAGATAAAGACAGCAAAACAGAAGAGGCTACCGGCAAACGTGTCTCCGATGCGGTGGAGAAGGGCAATGTGCCCGTCTCCCGCGAGGCGGCAATGCTGGGGTCTCTCGTCGGCATGCTGTTCAGCGCCTGGCTCTTCATTCCAGGTGCCGTCAAAGATCTTCAAACCCTGCTTGAGCGGTTCGTCGACGATCCGGGCGATTTCCGCATCGAGACCGGAGAAGATGCTGTTCAATTGCTTTTGGCGGTGATGGGACAGGCGAGCCTTTGTGTGCTTCCGCTCCTGTTGACCTTCGGGATCATCGGCGTGCTCTCGTCGCTGCTGCAGAATCCGCCGCAGCTAGCGCCGTCTCGTATCCAGCCGAAGATGTCCAACATATCGCTCAAGAAGGGCTGGACGCGCATTTTCGGCGTCAAAGGCTACGTCGAGTTCGGCAAGTCGCTGTTCAAGATCTTCGCCGTCATGGTGCTGGCGTGGTTTCTTGTGGGGACCACTCAGGTTGAAGTCGTCAATTCGCTTTATACCGAGCCGGTGCTGCTGCCGCAGGTCGTGCTTTCCACGCTGCTGCACATGATTTCCGCGCTCGCAGTCGGCCTTCTAGTCCTGGTTGGTGTCGATATCGCCTGGACGAGGTTCAGCTGGCACAAAGACCTGCGCATGACGAAGCAGGAGGTCAAGGACGAGCACAAGCAGATGGAAGGCGATCCCCTCGTAAAGGGTCGGCTGAAGTCGATGCAGCGCGATCGGGCGCGACGCCGCATGATGGATCAGGTTCCGCGTGCAACGCTCGTGATTGCCAACCCGACGCACTTCGCAGTGGCGCTGCGGTACGTGAAGTCGGAAGGCCCCGCGCCAATGGTCGTCGCCAAAGGGCAGGATCTCATCGCGCTCAAGATTCGCGAGATTGCCGAACAGAACAACATTCCAGTCATCGAAGACAGGGCGCTTGCGCGGTCGCTCTACAAGGCGGTGGAAGTCGACCGCATGATCCCGCAGGAATTCTTTAAGGCTGTTGCCGAACTGATCATTTTCCTGACGCAACGCGGGCGTTCCGCGCGGCCATCACCATAGGGAAGTTACCGTATGCTGAAATCCGGCGATGCCTATATGCTGGAGCGCGAAAGCGCATTGGCCGAGGGCCTTGATTGCGTTGCCGCCGAGTTGAGGCTTGTGGATCCGCAAGACTACGTTGCCTTCATGCGATTGGAGCTGTTCGGCAACATTGCCAATATCGTGAATTCGTCGACCGAGCTTTACTTCCAGCCGGGCACGATGAAGTTCGGCATGAGCGGTGAGGTCGACGTGCGATGGGGCGCGCCCGCACGCGTCATCCTCGACATGGAGTTCGACCATCAGGGGGTGAAGGCATACTTCCGCCTGCTGCTCGACGCCGACTCCGCCGCCGTGGAGCTGACCTACCTCGCATTCTCGCAGGCTGACAGCGATCCCGAAGCCAACACGCAGCGCCTCAAGGAGGCCATCGTGGCCGCCCGGCACGCCGACGGCCGTCGCAGCAGCCGTATCGCCGCGCTCATGAGCACGCAACACAAAGCGGTGTTCGAAGCCCTCTGACGGTTTCCGCCAGCCTCGTACAAGATTGATCGGTGAGGTTAGGGGTAGACCTAGCCGAGGAACGCTCTGATGAGCACCGTACACCTTTTCGCACTGGCGACCCGCCACAATCAGTACCTGGGCGTGCGCCAGACGACCATCGCCGGCAATATCGCGAATATGAACACCCCGGGCTTCAAGGCACTCGACCTTGAGCCGTTCGACGCGTCGTTGGAATCGGCTCGTATGCAGATGGCCGTGTCGAAGCCCAATCACATGGTGCCGGACAACTCGCTCGCCACGGGCGACGCGAGCGTTACCGACGGGACGACGTGGGACACGGTTCACTCCGGCAACTCCGTCAGCGTCGAACAGGAGCTGCTCAAAGCCAGTGAAACGAAGGGCGCCTTCACGCTCAACACCACGCTCGTGCGGTCGTTCCATCGCATGCTGATGTCGGCCACGAAGGGCTAATCATGATCGACCCAATCAAGCTTTCATCGAAGATCGCCGCCTCGGGCCTCGAAGCGCAGTCGATGCGCATGCGGCTCGTGTCGGAAAATCTCGCCAACGCGCAGTCCACGGGGCAGACGCCAGGCGCCGATCCCTACGGTCGCAAGATCATCACCTTCGAGGGTGAGGTGGATCGCGATACCGGCGTCAACTTCGTCAAGATCGACGACGTCCAATACGACCCCGAGCCCTTCCGGCTCGAACACAATCCGGGCCATCCCGCGGCAGACGCAAACGGCTACGTGAAGATGCCGAACGTCAACATGCTCACGGAAATGGCCGACATGCGGGAGGCGGGCCGTGCCTATGACGCCAACCTCCAGACCATCAAACAGGCGCGCGAAATGATCTCCATGACGATCGACCTTCTGAGGAGCAGCGGCTGATGATCGATCCTGTAACCCTCAAGGCACCTCCGCTCGTCGGCGCGGCGCAGACGCCGCGCATCACCGGCGCGGAGGTTTCGGCTGGCGGGCTGTTGCCTGCGGATTTCAGCCAGGTGCTTTCGCAGCTCGCCTCAAACGCAACGCAAACCCTGAAAACCGGTGAAGCCATGTCGCTGGCCGGCATGCAGGGCAAGGTATCCACGCAGGAAGTCGTCAGCTCCGTGATGGAAGCCGAGCAGACGCTGCAAACGGCAATCGCATTGAGGGACAAGGCCGTTGCCGCGTACCTTGAACTGTCACGCATGGCCATCTGAGGGTAGTACATGAGATCGCTTTCCATCGCTGCCACGGGCATGAACGCGCAGCAGACAAACGTCGAGGTGATCGCGAACAACATCGCGAACATCAACACGACGGGCTACAAGCGCATGCGCGCCGAGTTCACCGACCTGCTGTATCAGGCAGAGCGCGTCGCCGGCACGCCGAACCGCGGCGGCCAGGAGTCGATTCCGGAAGGCGCGCAGGTCGGCCTGGGCGTTCGCACGGCTGCGGTACGCAACCTGCATCAGCAGGGACCGCTGATCCAGACCAGCAACCGCTTCGATCTCGCCATCAACGGGCGCGGCTACTTCCAGGTGCAGGGCGCGAACGGCGAGCTCTTCTACACGCGGGCCGGCCCGTTCAACAAGAGCGCCACCGGCCAGATCGTGACGATCGAAGGCTACCTCGTGCAGCCGACGATCACGGTTCCCGATAACGCAACTGACGTGACGATCAACCAGGACGGCCGCGTATTTGCGACCATCGACGGACAGGCGGCCCAGCAGGATCTCGGACAGTTCACGCTTGCCAACTTCATCAACGACGTCGGTCTGGAGCCCATGGGTGACAACCTGTATCGCGAGACGCTTGCGTCCGGTGCAGCGCAGCTCGGCGCTGCAGGCGACATCAGTTTCGGCAAGATTCACCAGGGGTATTTGGAGTCGTCCAACGTCGATCCGGTCAAGGAAATCACCGAGCTGATCTCGGCGCAGCGCGCCTATGAGATGAACTCGAAGGTGATCTCTGCGTCGGACGAGATGTACGGCACGGTATCCAAAGGCATCCGCTAGCGTTTGAGGAACAGGCGTTATGGCGAAGTTCAGCACGTCGCAGAGGCTTGGGCGTGGAGCGGTGGCCGTGGCGGCCATCGTTCTCGGCGCCGGCGTCGCGCTGGCCGACACCCAGGAACTGCCTACGCCGAAGCTGGTGATCTACCCCGGCGAAGTTATCGCTGAACAAGCACTCGTCAATCGCGCCTTCAACGCCAACATGTCTGCGAAGATGCCGCCCGTTTATCGCAAGGCATCCGACGTCGTCGGCAAGATTGCGCGCCGCACATTGGTTCCCGGTCAACCGATTGCCCTGAACGCGACGCGCATTCCCGATGTCGTGACGCAAGGAAAGACCTATCGCATCGAGTATCGCGAAGCCGGCTTGGTGATCGCAGGGACAGCCGTCGCCGTAACCTCGGGCGCCGTCGGCGATGTCGTATCGCTGCGCAATCCGGACAGCGGCCTGATCGTTCGCGGTATCGTTCGCGGTGACGGCACGGTTCGCATGGGTGTCAACTGATGCGGGTCCTTCTCGCAATTCTCAGTTTTGCGATGGCGGCGATGCCGGTCGAGGCAGGCACGCGCATCAAGGATATCGTGTCGGTGAAGGGCGTACGCGCCAACCAGCTCGTCGGCTACGGTCTCGTTATTGGTCTCAACGGAACGGGCGACAGCCTCAGAAACTCGCCGTTCACCGAGCAATCGATCCAGTCGATGCTCGATCGGATGGGTGTCAATCTCAATTCGGCACGGCCCCGGTCAAAGAACGTTGCGGGCGTCATCGTGACCGCGGAGCTGCCGCCGTTCTCTGGCAAGGGCAGTCGCATCGACGTGACCGTGTCATCGCTCGGCGATGCGACGTCGCTCGGTGGTGGAACGTTGATCATGACGCCGCTCAGCGGTGCGGACAATGAGATCTATGCCGTCGCGCAAGGGCCGATCGCGGTCACGGGATTTGCGGCGCAGGGTCGCGCGGAATCTGTGACACAGGGCGTGCCGACCGCCGGCCGTGTCGCCAACGGGGCGCTTGTCGAACGCGAGGTGCCGGGCCCTCTGTCGGAGTCCGACAAGATGGAGATCGTGCTGCGCAATCCCGATTTCGGGACGGCCATCAGCATCGTCGATGCAATCAACAAGTACGCTAAAGAGCGCTTCGGACAGCGGGTCGCGCGCGAAAAGGATCTCAATAGCGTAGAGCTCCGCCGCCCCGAGGGGATCGGCCCGGCTCGATTCATCGCTGAGATCGGCGATCTGGTGGTGCAGGCCGATGCGCCGGCGCGTGTCGTCATCGACGAGCGTACCGGAACGATCGTCATCGGGCGAGATGTCCAAGTTTCTACCGTGGCGGTGACGCACGGCAATCTGACGGTTCGCGTAAGCGAGACCGCGCAAGTTTCGCAACCGGAACCGTTCTCGGACGGCGAGACGGTGGTGGTGCCAGAAACCGCGGTTGGGGTGAATCAGGAAGAGGGCAGCATTGCCATAGTGAAGGGCGCGAACTTGCAGGTGCTGGTGAACGGTCTCAATCAAATGGGGCTGAAGCCCAACGGCATCATCGCCATTCTACAGGCGATCAAGTCGGCGGGCGCTCTCCAGGCGGAGTTGGTGGTTCAATGACTCGCGCTGGTCATTTCTTGTCGGTTTCCATCGGCGCGCTGCTCGTCGCCGGTACGGTCGGCATGGCGTCCGCCCAGGAACGTTCGGGCAAAGTCATGATGCCCTGGCAGAAGCCGAAGGCGCACGCCGCGCCTAACCTGAGCGAGATTCTGCCTTGGCTCGCGGGGGACCGCGACGACAAGGTCGCCAAGAAGGCACCGGCAGGCACCTCTTGGAAAACGCAGATCGAGGAGCCTAAAGATCCGGTTGAACCCGATATCGCTGATCCGGGCGCCGCTGCCGCGAACCCCATTGAAACTGGCGCGATCGCGCCATCGGGACTGGTTCTCAAGAAGTCGTTGCCGGTCGTGAACGTCAAAGGCGAAAAGGCTTCGCCGGAACCCGCCGACGCAACAGCTGCCGCAACCGCGAAGATCAAGAAGAGCATCATGTTGCCCGGCGACCAGCCGGTTGGACAGGAAGACGCAGCCGAGGTCTCGCCGAATGCGGCGCCGGCGGCGCGCGAGGCCGAGGCCGAAGCTGCTGCGGATGTGCCTGCTGCTTTGGCTGCCCCCGTCACCGCGGCGCAGAAGCTCGAGGTTCCCGCTGGGGACGTACTGCCGGCTGCTCAGACCGCGGCGCAGGGCGCACGGCCCGTCGTCTCGCAGGGTGAGGTGGCTACCGCGCAATCGGGTGCACCGCGCGATTCAATTTCGACGACTGCAACCGCGGACACGTTGCCAGCGGCTACCCCTGCCGGCAACACGGCGCCGCTGATTGACGCTCCGGCCGCTGCTGCGACGACGGTTGCGCCCGCCGCCGTCAAGCAAACGGCGCAGGCCGTCGCGCCCGAGGCAGCCGAAGGCATTCCGCCGCTGCCTCCGGAGGATGAAGCGCAGCCGATCCCCGATCCCTTGCCGGAGGCGATGGTGACACCCGTCGCACGTCCGGCGACGCCCGAGCTGTCGGTACAGAAGGCCAGAGAGCTTCCGCAGGCCGTAGATGCCGCCGTTGCCACAGCGCCAGCAGGCGCGCCGGCGACGAATGCTGCGCCGCGCGCGCCCGCGACCACCGCCGCGCCGGCTGCTCCAACGACGGCTCAGGCGGCAGAGCCAACTGCAGCGCCTCAGTCCAAACCGCGCCTGCCGGGTGAGTTGGCGGACGGCGCGACCGTCGCGCAGCAGTACTGCTTCAACATCGCCGATGCCGCCAAGGATGCACGCTATGCTTGGCAGAAGAAGACGTTGGCCGAGATCGAGCAGGAACTGCAGAAGCGGATTGCGCTCCTCGACGAGCGGACGGCGGAGTACCAGAAGTGGTTGGCGCGCCGCGACGAGTTCATTCGCAACGCGGAGGAGAACGTCGTCAAGATTTATGCCGGCATGAAGCCGGACGCCGCATCGGTGCAGCTGACGATGATGAACGAGGAGTCTGCGGCAGCTGTTCTGTCCAAGCTCAGCACGCGAAACGCTTCGGCAATTCTGAACGAGATGGAGCCTGCGAAAGCGGCCAAGCTGACGATGATCATCACCGGTGCCGCCAAGCTGAAGCGCAAAAAGGAACTGCAGCAGCAACAGCAGCCACAGCAGCCACAGCAGCCACAGCAGCAGCCCGCCGTCAGGTCTGACGCGGGTGCGCCGGCTGCTCCGGTCGAGGGGAACCGCTCATGAGGACGCTTGCTCTCATGGTGGCCTTGGTCGCGGGTGGTCTCGGCGGCTGCGCCGATACGCTGCGCGATGTCGCCCGTGAACCCGGCATGACGCCGGTTGGCGCGGGGCTGAACCCGCAAATCGTACCGATCGTCAGCACGCCGCCGCCGAAGGTCGTGTATCGCGGTGACAAGTCACTTTGGCAGGACGCGAGCGCCGATCTGTTCAAGGACCGGCGCGCGCTCAACGTCGGTGACGTTCTGACCGTGAAGATCTCCATCAAGGACAAGGCGGAGATGGACAACGAGACGAACCGCAGCCGCAACAGCACGATCGATGCAGGCAT
>JAKAXS010000591.1 GCA_021816505.1 Pseudomonadota bacterium | reverse complement strand
CTTCATCACCATCGCGATGCTCGTGGTCGGCGGAGTGGGGAGCCTGACGGGCGCCGTGACCGGCGTGATCGCGGTGACGACGATCGTGCAGATTTTGCGGTTGGGGGAGCACGGCGTCACTGTAGGCGGCGCGTTGCTGCATCTGCCGGAGGGCAGCGGCGAGCTGGGCCTCGGCCTCTTGCTGGCGCTAATCCTGATCTTTCGGCCGAGCGGCATTTCCGGAGGCAAGGAGCTGAGGCTTCTGCGCGCTACGGGCAGCGAGGCCGCCGAAGCGGCGACGCGGCGCGCGCGTGGGCTGAGCCCCGACAGCAACGCCGTTACCTGAGGAGGAACCCATGACAGACAACCCGTTCGCCGCCGGCGCCGCCTACGTCGACGGGCGCTACATGCCGGTCGGACAGGCCTCCATTCCTCTCACGGACTGGGGTTACCGCCGCTCCGATGCCATTTATGACGTCGTCAGCGTCTGGGACGGCCAGTTCTTCCGGCTCGACGACCACATCGCCCGCTTCCGCGCCTCCATGCGCAAGCTCCACTTCGCGCCCAGCGAGAGCGACGAAGAGATCAAGGCCATTGTCAACCGCTGCGTGGCTTTGTCCGGCTTGCGAAACGCCTATGTCGCCATGGACTGCCTGCGCGGCCGGCCCGCGCCCGACAAGCCCTATCATCCAGCCTACGCCCGCAACTACGTCGCCGCCTTCGCCATCCCCTTCGTCTGGGTAATGAATCCGGAGGTGCAGGCGCGCGGCGGCCATCTCATCATCGCCGAGACACTGCGCATTCCGCGCAGCTCCGTCGATCCCACCGCCAAGAATTTTCATTGGGCGGATCTGACACGCGGCCAGTTCGAAGCGCTGGAGCGCGGCGCGGATTTCGCGCTGCTGCTGGACAGCGACGGCAACCTGACCGAGGGCGCAGGCTTCAACGTGTTTGTCGCGACCGACGGCCTGCTCGCGACGCCCGACTCCGGCGTGCTCGAAGGCGTGACACGCCAATCCGTGCTGGACATTTGCGAAGAGCTCGGGATCCCCTGTCAGGTCCGCAAGATTTCGGCCGCGGAAACCCGCGAGGCCGACGAGATCTTTCTCACTACCACCGCCGGCGGCGTCATGCCGGCGAGTCGCATCGACGGCCGCATCATGAACAACGACCGGCCCGGCCCGCTCTCGACGCGGATCAAGGAGCGTTTCTGGGCCAAGCGCGCCGAGGGCTGGCACGCGACGCCGGTCGACTACACGGCCGCCTAGCGGCCCTGCAAACAACCATCTCAACGGGAGGTTCCTGCATGAGTTACCGATTGGGAATTGACATAGGCGGCACCTTCACCGACTTCGTCGCCTACGATCAGAACGGCAAGGTGCTGTCGGCGTGGAAGAACCTGTCCACTCCGCACAACCCCATCGAAGGGATCATGACAGGGCTGAAGAGCTTCGGCGACCTGGAGCGAATTGGTGTTATACGGCTCGGCACGACGGTCGCGACCAATGCGCTGCTAGAGGGCAAGGGCGCCACCGTCGGCTATGTAACGACCCGTGGCTTCCGCGACGTGCCCTTCATCGGCCGAGGTAACCGCCGCCACCATTACGATCTCGCCTGGGTCAAGCCCAAGCCGTTCGTGCAGCGCCGCCACGCCTATGAGATTGACGAGCGCGTTGGCCCGACGGGCGAGATCGTGCAGCCGCTCGACGAGGCTCAGATCCGCGCGCTCGCGCAGGAAATCAAGTCTGCCGGCGCGGTCAACGCGGTAGCCGTCGTCCTGCTGCATTCCTATCTGACGCCCGACCACGAGCAGCGCATCAAGGCAATCTTCAGGAGGACGGCGCCCGGCATCCCCGTCTCCATTTCCTACGAGGTGCTGCCGAAGTGGAAGGAGCATTTTCGCTCCTCCACCACGATCTGCGACGCCTTCATCAAGCCGGTCGTCGAGAAGCAGCTCGGCAGCATGCGGCGGGAGCTGAGCGAGCTGGGTCTCGACGACAAGATCGTTGTCATGCGCTCCAACGGCGGCGAGATGACGCTCGACAAGGCCATCGAGGCGCCGATCCAGATCGCAGTTTCGGGACCGACCGGCGGCGTCATCGCCGCCAAGCGTACCGCCGAAGTGCTGGGCCTACCCAACCTCGTCACGCTCGACATGGGCGGCACGTCGACCGATGTGTCCACAGTGGTCAACGGCAAGGAGAAGTTCACCACCGATTTCGAGATCGAGTGGGGCCGGCCGATCCAGATTCCGATGATCGATATCCGTACCATCGGCGCCGGCGGCGGATCGATCGCGCGCATCGACGCCGGCGGCATGCTGGTTGTCGGCCCCGAGAGCGCCGGCGCCAATCCTGGGCCCGCCTGCTACGGCCGCGGCGGATCGCTGCCGACCGTCACTGACGCCAATGTCGTGCTCGGCCGCATCTCGGCGCAGAATTTCCTCGGCGGCGCGATGAGCCTCGACGCAGAAGCCGCGCGCAAGGCGGTGGCGACCATTGCCGCCGCGCTTAAGGTCTCCGTCGAAGAGGCCGCGCTCGCCATCGTCAGGATCGCCAACAACAACA
>JAKAXS010000072.1:6378-10135 GCA_021816505.1 Pseudomonadota bacterium | reverse complement strand
GACGATCCCGGCAACTCCAGAGGTCACGGCCGGTGCTGCACAACCGTCGGAAGGCCAGCGTGAAATTGCCAAACACGCGATCAATTCCAAAGGTCATCCGCAGAGCATCACCTTCAATACGATTGAAGACAAAATTCTTTTCGGCGCAACAGAACTCGAGCGGTTCTTCGCCCGCGTCGTCCGGCGGTTGAACCTGACTGCCGGAGCCCGATTTGAAACCGCACGCAGACACAAATCCAAGAACCGCGCATCGACCGCCTCCATCATCGTGCTTACGATGTACGCAATTCTGTTCAGCATGATCTCAACTCTGCCTTCCGTCGAAACGAAGGCGCGTGAGCTGCTGAGCATGCTGTCGATATTTATGTCGTCGTTTATCGCGGCGTTCTCGCTCTTCGAAGCCTCCAAGCGGTATGATGCGCGGTCAGAGGGATTCCTTCGATGCGCGGTGGAAATGCAATGCTTGCGCGACAAGGCGCAGATCATGCTCTTCAGCCCCACATGTTCGTGGGACGACGTCAAAGAGATCGAAGGGCGTTACGGCGAACTCCTGCACAAGTACACCGACAATCATGCGGTCATTGATTATCACATGCACCGCGCCTCGATCGGCAAACTGGACAAATGGCGCCGCTTTAGACTGAGAATTCGCGTGTTCTTCAATATCTGGGGCCTGTTTATGCTGTCGATCATAAGCCCCGCCATTGTGATCATGCTTTACATGGTCGTGCGCAATGTTTTCCTGAAAGCTGATAGCTGGATGTACATCCTGCCGGCCGCGGCGAAAGTGTAGACGACCATCGCGGGCAGCTCTTGAGCCCACCCCTTGCACCGGCGCCCCTCATCCCCCATAACCCGCCTGGGAGGTTGGCGGCGGACGCATCCCTCGCCAACCGGGTCAGGTCCGGAAGGAAGCAGCCCTAACGAATCGGAAGCGGGTCGTTCGTCAGCCTCTCATTTTGCTGCTCACGCGCGCACGGCGCGCTCCGCGAGGGCGGCGCGCAGCACCGGGCCGCCTTGCGGCCTGGGCCCTGGCGGGCCAATAGCTCCGACTGCCAGCCACCAACAGCCAGATTCGACCTTGCCAGTCGCTCACGCGCGCACAGCGCGCTCCGCGAGGGCGGCGCACAGTGCCGGGCCGCCTTGCGGCCTAGGCCCTGGCGGACCAAAAGCTCCGACTGCCAGCCACAAACCACCGGATTCGACCTCGCCAGTCGCGCCGCCTATGATGGCGCCGACCCAGAACGAGGACGCTGCTGTACGCATGGCCAAAAAGCCTAAAACGAGCGAAGACGAAATCGCAGGTGCGCAAGGCGGCAGTCCTGGCCCCGCCAGGCCTTATGTCGTGCTCGCGCGGAAGTATCGCCCGCAGACGTTCGACGACCTGATCGGCCAGGAGGCCATGGTCACCACGCTGCGGAATGCGTTCGCCTCGGGCCGCATCGCGCAGGGCTACATGCTGACCGGCGTCCGCGGCGTCGGCAAGACCACGACCGCCCGCATTCTGGCGCGCGCGCTGAACTACGAAACCGACACGATCGACAAACCGACGATCGACATGCCGACGCTCGGCCGTCATTGCGCCGAGATCATCGACAGCCGCCACCCCGACGTCATCGAGATGGACGCGGCGTCCAACACCGGCATCGACAACATCCGCGAGATCATCGAGAACGCGCGCTACAAGCCGCTGCTCGCCCGCACCAAGGTCTTCGTCATCGACGAAGTTCACATGCTCTCGAAGGGCGCGTTCAACGCGCTCCTGAAGACGCTGGAAGAGCCGCCCGAGCACGTGAAGTTCATCTTCGCGACGACGGAGATCCGCAAGGTGCCGGTCACGGTGCTGTCGCGCTGCCAGCGTTTCGATCTGCGCCGCGTCGACGTGCCCCTGCTCACGCAGCACTTCGCCCGGATCACCACGAACGAAGGTGCTACGGCCGAGGACGACGCGCTGCGTGCCATCGCGCGCGCCGCCGAAGGTTCGGTGCGCGACGGCCTCTCGATCCTCGATCAGGCCATCGCCATGGGCCAGGGCAAAGTCACGTCCGAAGGCGTCCGCGCCATGCTCGGGCTCGCCGATCGCGGGCGCATTTTCGATCTCCTCGATGATGTCGTGCGCGGCAACACCGGCCCAGCGCTCGGCGCGCTGTCTGCCCTCGTGCGCGACGGCGCCGAGCCGGCGCAGGTTCTGTCCGACCTCGCCGAAGCCATACACCTCGCAGCCCGGATGAAGGCCGTCGGCAAAGAAGCCGGCAGCGACCAGGTATCGGCCGAAGAGGCCCGGCGAGCCGTCGCGCTCGGCGGCAGCCTCTCCGTCGCCCTGCTGGTGCGCGCCTGGCAGATGCTCCTGAAGGGCCTGGAAGAAGTGGGCAAGGCGCCCAATCCGCTGTCGGCGGCTGAGATGGTGCTGATCCGCCTCGCGTACACGGCCGACCTGCCGGCTCCCGATGAAATCATCGCTGCGCTCGGCGGCGCCACGCGTCCGGCGCGCAAGGCAGGCGGCACAGGCGATACGCCGCCACCGGCGCGTCGCGAAGATCGCGCGCCCCTCAATGCAGCGCCTGACGACGCCCCTCTCGCGAGCGACGCTCCCCTGCTGTCGGAAGACCCCGGTGCCTTTGCGTTCGACGACGGCTATACGTCCGCGTTCGGCGATGACGCCGTTTCGGCCGACGGCGATTTCGCCGGCTTCGAGCCGGCCGACGACGAAGCCGGGGCAAGCGGCGCCCCTGTCGCCTCGCCGATGCGGCCGCTGAATACGTTCGCCGATGTCGTCACGCTCGTCGGCGAGAAGCGGGACGCGCGGCTGAAAATCCATCTGGAGGATCACGTCAGCCTCGTGAAGTTCGACGCTGCCGGATCGATCGACATCCATCTGCTGCCCGGCGCACCCAAGGAACTCGCGAACGACCTGCGCGAGAAGCTCAACCGGTGGACAGGACGCATCTGGGTTGTCGTTCTGTCGAAGCAAGCAGGCGAAACGCCGATCGGCGAGGTGATGCGCGCCCGCAAGGCCACCCAGCTTGCCGAACTGAAGGCGCACCCTGCCGTCGCCGCAGTGCTTGAAGCTTTTCCGGGTGCCGAAATCAGCGAAATCCGCCCGCTGCTCGAAGCCGCGAAGAAAGACGCGGCAAACGGCTGATCCGCTGCGCCGCCAACCAGATGAGTTCACGCCTTGGTTATCGCCCTGCTCGCCATCGGCGCAATCGTTGCCATCCTGGTCCTGCCGCAGTTCTGGGTGAAATCGGTCATCAAGCGGCACGGCGCTGAGCGCGACGACATTCCCGGCACCGGCGGCGAACTGGCCCGGCACCTCCTCGACGGCATGAAGCTCGAACACGTCAAGGTCGAGGTGACCGACGCCGGCGACCACTACGACCCTATCGCCAAGGTGCTCCGCCTCACGCCCGACCATATGAACGGCCGCTCGCTGTCTGCCGTGGTGGTCGCCGCACACGAAGTCGGCCACGCCATGCAGGACGCAACGGATTACGCCCCCTTGCGTGTCAGAACGAAAATGGCGCGCCAGGCTCAGATCATCGAAACGGCAGGTTCCATCGTCATGCTGGCCGCCCCGGTGGTCATGGCGCTGACGCGCACACCACATGCCCTGCTACTCGAGTTGGCGGCAGGCGCCGTGCTGCTCACGATGTCATTGCTGATGCACGCGGTAACCTTGCCGGTTGAATTCGACGCCAGCTTCCGCCGCGCGCTTCCCGTGCTGGAAAAGGGCGGCTTCATCAAGCCGGCCGACCTG
>JAKAXS010000072.1:0-6368 GCA_021816505.1 Pseudomonadota bacterium | reverse complement strand
GAGTGCTGCGCTTCTAGCGACGAGTTCGCCCATTGCGGCCACACGCCCGCAAAGCTACAAGCCCGCAATGACATCGGTCTCCCAGACAAAACGATCTGCCAAGCCGCGCGCGCCCCGAAAGGCACCCGCGCCGGCGAAGGTGCGCCGCGACAAGGCCAAGGCCGTGGCGCCGAAAGTCGGCTTCGTCTCGCTGGGCTGCCCCAAGGCGCTCGTCGATTCCGAGCGCATCATCACCAAGCTGCGTGCCGAAGGCTATCAGGTTGCCGGCGACTACCAAGGTGCCGACGTCGTCGTCGTCAACACCTGCGGCTTCCTCGACAGCGCCAAGAAGGAAAGCCTGGACGCGATCGGCGAAGCCATCGCATCCAACGGCCGCGTCATCGTCACCGGCTGCATGGGCGTGGAGGAAGGCCGCATCCGCGCCGCCCATCCCGGCGTCTTGGCGGTCACCGGCCCGCATCAGTACGAGCAGGTCGTCTCCGCCGTGCACGACGCCGTACCGCCGCTGCACGATCCTTACGTCGATCTCGTGCCGCCCGAGGGTCTGCGTCTCACGCCGCGCCACTACGCGTACCTGAAGATTTCCGAAGGCTGCAACAACCGCTGCTCGTTCTGCATCATCCCGAGCCTGCGCGGCGACCTCGCAAGCCGCCCGGCAGCAAGCGTCATGGCCGAAGCCGAGCGCCTGGTGAAAGCCGGGGTGCGCGAACTCCTCGTCATCAGCCAGGACACCAGCGCCTACGGTCTCGACATCAAGTACGCCGAGAGCATGTGGCGCGGCGCGCCGATGAAGGCACGCTTCCTGGATCTGTCCCGCGCACTCGGAGACCTCGGCGCCTGGGTTCGCATGCACTACGTCTATCCCTATCCGCACGTCGACGACGTCATCCCGTTGATGGCCGAGGGCAAGATCCTTCCGTATCTCGACATTCCGTTCCAGCATGCCTCGCCCGCGGTCCTGAAGGCCATGCGCCGTCCCGCACACCAGGAGAAGACCGCCGCCCGCATCGCCCGCTGGCGCGCCGTCTGTCCCGATCTGGCTATCCGCTCGACCTTCATCGTCGGTTTCCCCGGCGAGACCGAACAGGATTTCGCCTTCCTGCTCGACTGGCTCAAGGAAGCGAAACTCAATCGCGTCGGCTGCTTCAAGTACGAGCCGGTCGAAGGCGCGAAGGCCAACGACCTGGAGGGCCTGGTGCCGGAAGAGGTGAAGGAAGACCGCTGGCACCGCTTCATGGCCGTGCAGCAGGAAATCAGCCGCGATCTCCTCGCCCAAAAGGTCGGCCAGACGATCGACGTCGTCATCGATGAGGTCGATGACGAAGGCGCCATCGGCCGCTCCAAGTGGGACGCGCCCGAGATCGACGGGTCCGTCTTCTTGAACGGAGAGACGTCCGCCAAAGCCGGCGACATGCTCGCCGTGCGCGTTCTGCACGCGGACGAGTACGATCTTTGGGGCGAGCGCGCCGCCGTCAGCTGACGCGGCAAGACAGTATTTCTCCGGCGCCCCGGCGTTTGCTCATTCCCGACATAATCGAACCACCTTTGCGGATGAAGCAGTGACAGGCGCGAACTTATTCGCGCACTGACACTTGGAACACGCCAATGAAACTCCTCCGAACCGCGACCTCATCTAGTCTGCTGGTCCTCGCCTTGACGGCGCCCGCCGTCGCACCGGCCGTTGCGGCCGACGATGCCAAGGGGCAGATGCAGATTGCCCAGGCGAGGCCTGACGCAGCGCCCGACGCGAAAGAGGAAGAAGGTCGGCGCGAACGCCGTGGCGGTGAAGGTCGCGAGGGCCGTGGAGATCGCGGCGGCGAAGGCCGTGGAGACCGTGGCGGCGAAGGCCGTGGCGATCGCGGCGGAGAGGCCCGCGGAGATCGTGGTGGCGAAGGCCGTGGAGACCGCGGCGGCGAAGGCCGTGGTGCAGGTCGCCCAGACAGAGGCGAGCAACCGCCTGCCGCCAATCGGCAGCCAGAACCGCCGCCGGTGCAGCGTCAGGCTGAGCCGCCGAAAGCGACCCCACCACCGGCCGTTCAACAGCAGGTGCCAGCACGTCGCGAGCCGCCGCAGGCGCCGCCCGTACAGCGCCAGGTTCAACCGCAGCAAGCGCCCAACGCCCCGCCTCAATCCGTCAGGGATAGAGTTGACGACCTGCGTGACCGCGCACGCGGTGAGCGTCGTGATGAACGCCAGGATCGCCGGGACGACAGGCGAGACGATCGGCGCGATCGTCGCGACGATGCCCGTGATCGCAGAGATGATCGCCGTGACGATCGTCGCGGCTCGCCACCTGCCAATGTTCAGGTCCAACCACAAGCCGAGCCCCGGCGCGGCATCGGGTCCTTCAAGGATCGTTTCCGCTCGCGCGTCGGCGAGGACAAGGCCTTGCAAGATTTCCGCCGCGGCCGCGACGAACGCGTTCGCGCGCGGCGCGAGCGCCAGCGCGAAGCGACACCCTTCCGCGGCATCGACGAATTGAAGTCGAGACGGCAAGAGCGTCGCGAGGGCAACGCCGTCGTCATCGAGGAACCGGATAAGCGCTCCATCATCCGCGAGGGCGGCCGCTCGATCATCCGCACCGACGAGAACGAGCGCATCCGCCGCAACTTCCGCGACGTGCGCCGTGAAAAGCGCAACGGCCGCGACGTGACGATCGCCATCGGCGCCGGTGGTTTGCAGGTCTTCACCGAGTTCGACGATGACGGGCGGACTCGCCGTCGCTGGCGCCGCGGTGCCGACGGCCGCGAGATCGTGCTGTTCGACAACTCACGCTCCAGCCGCTGGCGCGACCGCCGCGGGCATCGTCATGGCGGATTCTTCGATTCCATCATCGACCTACCGCCACCGCGCCTGCGCATACCCCGCGATGAATACATCGTCGACTACGATCGCGCGTCGGAGGACGACCTTTACGATGCCCTCTCCGCCCCGCCGGTCGAGGAGATCGATGATCGCTATTCGCTCGACGAAATTCGCTTCAGCCCGCGTCTGCGCGAGCGCATGCGTCGCATCGATCTCGACACGATCAACTTCGCGTTCGGTTCGTGGGACGTCGAAGAACAGGATTTCGACAGGCTCGAGCGTGTGGCCCGTGCCATACGCCGCGTGCTGCGCCGGAACCCGGACGAGATGTTCCTCGTCGAAGGCCATACCGACGCGGTCGGCTCGGACGAAGACAACCTGACCCTGTCGGATCGACGTGCCGAATCGGTTGCCCGCATCCTGTCGGAGGAATTCGAGATTCCCTCGGAGAACCTGACGACACAGGGTTACGGCGAGCAATTCCTGAAGATTGGAACGGACGGACCCGAGCGCATCAACCGGCGCGTCGCTATCCGGCGCATCACGCCGCTTTTGGCTCGTTGATCAAGACATTGGCGGTGGCTCACCCAATTTGGGCCGCCGTCTCCCGTTATCGTCGCAAGACAGCGGTTTGCTTCGCACGAACAAAAAAGTCGCAACTGCCTCAACCGCAGGCAGCAGAGTTCCGGTTTTCGCTCACACCTGATATAAGGCCGCTCGGCTGGACCGGCCCTCCGGCCCAGCACCAACATGGAGAAGGGGGACGTACGTATGCTTGCACCTTACCTGGGCGAATTCGCCTATCTTGAACCCGTCATCATCGCGTCACTCGTCGTTTTCGTAGTCGATTTGATCGGCAACATCCTCTCGTTCAGCAGCCGCTTCGTGAACGCGTTGGTGACGGCCATCATCTTCGGCATCATTTTCGGCCTTCTGAGTGCCAATGGCCTCGGCGGCGTCGCCGTCAGCCTGCCGGACGCCAGCGCCATCACTCAGCCCGCGCCGACGCCCTAATCCGGCACGGTACGGATCGCCAAAGGCGCTGCCATCGCACGATGGCGGCGCCTTCTCTATTTGAAGCACATCAATCCCGGCTGCCGCCGTCGTAGCTGGTGAGATCGCCACGGCGGCGATAGTAGGTGAGCACCCAGACGCGGACCGCGGTGGAGAGGCCGCCCTCATCCGACACCCGCCCATCGTCGATCTTGGCGACAAGCCCCGCCAGCGTCATCTTCTGTTCCGCGGCGGCGTCACGCAGCGCGTCCCAGAACGGCGCCTCCAGCGAGATCGACGTGCGATGCCCCTTGATCGCAAACGAACGCTTCAGCGGCCGCGTCATGTTTCCCCGCCACCCCTGTCAGGGCCGCCGTCGTCATCGCCACTGCGCCGATGACCGTCCAGCCGGCTGCGTTCCAGCTCCGCGTTCGCGGCCTGCTCCCGCCGTTCGACCTTGGTCCGCCCGAACTTGATGCGGTTTTCCGCGGCCTTCTCCTCCTTCGCAGCCCGGTCCCGAACCTTGCGTGCCTGCCGGAGATTGATGACGTCGCCCGCCATGTCAGAACCCTGTGAAAATCAGATCAATGCAGCGGACGAATACGTCCCGGTCGCCTTCCAGGTTACCAGCCGCTTTGCCCAGCTGTCGCCGCGGAAGCGACGCCATGCGATCCATCGCAACGACCCATCGCTGTCCGTCCATGGTGATCAGAGGGCGCAACCCGGGAACTGGCGGCAGTTCGTCCGGCTTGAACAGCGGGGCCGCGATGACGGTGCTAAGGTCCGTCAGCGCTTCGTGTTGAAGAACGAGAACCAGGCGATCTCTGCCCGACCCGCCAAACCGAACGGCCGAACAAACGTCGAAGCGCTTCATTCTGGCAGCCAGTCGGGCACGTACCACATGCCGTCACGCTCCAGCTGAGCGTTGCCAGCCTCAATGGCCTCGCGGTTGTCCTCGCGCCATTTCTGCCAACGTTGCTGACGCAACGCCGTTTCCAAGACCGACGAAAGGTTCGTGCCGTCCGCTTTCGCTTCAGCGGCGAGGTCCGCGTCAATCGAAAGGTTGACCGCCTTCTTGCGTTTCGAAGCCGTTGCCACGCGTAGCCTCCATGCGCATGCCCTATGCGCATAGTACACCAAGGTCCAACGCGTGAAAACAGCCTACTCCGGCCCGATCATGCGGCGCGGATCGACCACTTCGTCGAATTCCTTGTCCGTCACATAGCCGCCGCCGACCGCCTCCTCCCGCAAGGTCGTGCCCTTCTTGTGGGCCGTCTTGGCGATCTTCGCGGCCGCGTCGTAGCCGATCTTGGGCGCCAGCGCCGTCACCAGCATCAGCGAGCGGTCGAGACCGGCCTTGATGTTGTCCTCACGCGGCTCGATGCCCACGACGCAGTTGTCCGTGAACGATCGCGCCGCGTCGCCCAGAATGCGCACCGACTGCAGGAAATTGTAGGCCATCACGGGGTTGAACACGTTCAGCTCAAAATGCCCCTGGCTGCCGGCGAACGTCAGCGCGGCGTGATTGCCGAACACGTGCGCGCACACCATCGTCAGCGCCTCGCACTGCGTGGGATTGACCTTGCCCGGCATGATCGACGAGCCCGGCTCGTTCTCCGGCAGTGCCAGCTCGCCTAGGCCCGACCGGGGCCCCGAGCCGAGGAAGCGGATGTCGTTCGCGATCTTGAACAGCGAGGCGGCGACTGTATTGATCGCGCCGTGGCTCATCACCATCGCATCGTGCGCGGCCAGGGCCTCGAACTTGTTCGGCGCGGTCGTGAACGCCATGCCGGTAATCGCCGCCACCCGCTCGGCCACCTTTTCCGCGAAGCCCTTCGGCGCGTTGAGCCCCGTGCCGACGGCAGTGCCGCCCTGCGCCAGCTGCATCAGGTCCGGCAACGTCTGCTCAATGCGCCTGATGCCGTTCTCGACCTGCTTGGCATAGCCCGAGAACTCCTGCCCCAGCGTCAGCGGCGTCGCGTCCTGGGTATGCGTGCGCCCGATCTTGATGATGTGCTCCCACGCCTTCGCCTTGGCATCGAGAGCCGCATGCAGATGGCGCAGCGCCGGCAGCAGCTTGTGATGGATCTCTTCCGCGCACGCGATGTGCATCGCCGTCGGATAGGTGTCGTTGGACGACTGCGCCATGTTGACGTGGTCGTTGGGGTGAACGGGCTTCTTCGACCCCATCTCTCCGCCGAGCATTTCGATCGCGCGGTTGGAGATCACCTCGTTGGCATTCATGTTCGACTGCGTGCCCGAGCCCGTCTGCCAGACGACGAGCGGGAAATGCGCGTCGAGCTTGCCGTCGATCACTTCCTGCGCCGCGCCGACGATCGCATCGCCCAGTTTCTTGTCAAGCTTTCCGAGCGCCACGTTGGCCTCCGCCGCCGCGCGCTTCACGATGCCAAGCGCCCGGATCACGGGCTTGGGCTGCGTCTCGATGCCGATCTTGAAGTTGCCCAGCGAACGCTGCGCCTGCGCGCCCCAGTATTTGTCCGCCTCGACTTCGATCGGTCCGAACGTATCGGTCTCGGTGCGCGTCTTCGCCGTCATGACATCCTCGTAAC
>JAKAXS010000590.1 GCA_021816505.1 Pseudomonadota bacterium | reverse complement strand
GGCGTTTCGCGGTATCCGTTCTGTTCTCCGATTTCCTGGACCCCATCGACACCGTGCGCTCGCACATCGAGGTGCTGGCCAGCAGCGGCGTCACCGGGCATCTGATCCAGGTGCTCGACCCCGCAGAGGAAACGCTGCCTTACGAGGGGCGGACCGAGTTTTTGTCGCCCGATGGCTCGCAGCGCTGGCTCGCGGATCGCGTCGAGACGATGCGGGCGCGCTACCAGGAGAAGCTTGCGGCGCATCGCGCGGAACTGATCGAGATCGCGACACGCCTCGGCTGGACTTTCATGGTGCATCACACCGACCGGCCGGCCTCCGAGCCGCTGCTGACATTGATCATGCGGCTTGAGAATCGCGATGGCGGATACCGCGGCGCCGGCAAGGCGTCGACGCTGGGAGGGGCCCCATGAGCCTCGGCGCGCTGGCGTTCCTCAATCCCTGGCTGCTGGCCGCCCTGGCGAGCCTGCCGCTGATCTATTGGCTGCTGCGTACGGTGCCGCCGCGGCCGAAACAGGTGGAATTTCCGCCCACGCGCATTCTGGTCGGGCTGGAGAACCGCGAAAAGACGCCGGCGAAGACGCCCTGGTGGCTGCTGCTGATCCGCTTGCTTGCAGCCGCGCTGGTGATCTTCGCGTTGGCCGAGCCGGTGCTCAACCCATCGCAAAGCGAAGCTCTCAAAGGCACGGGGCCTGTCGTGATCGCCGTCGACAACGGCTGGGCCGCCGGCCCGCGTTGGGGCGAGCACGCCGCCATGGTCGAGCGGCTGATCGGCGAGGCGGAGGGGCAAAACCGCCCCGTCGTCGTGCTGGAAACGGCGCATCCCGGCAAGTCGTACGTCGCCCGGATCGAGGCGCCGACGGACGCGCGTTCCACTGCTGCCGCCATCACGCCGCAACCGTTCGCGCCCGATCGCAAGACGGCGCTCGCCGCGCTTCAGACGGCGCTCAACGAGACGGACGACAAGTCGATCAGCATCGTCTGGTTGACGGACGGCATCGATCACAGCGGCGCGGCACGGGCGTTCGCGGACGGGTTGGCCTCGCTGGCGAGCAGCGGGACGTTCGCCGTCATCAACGATGCACCGGGCCGCGAGGCATTGGCCGCGCTGGCAGGTGTCGGCAAGGACGGGAAGCTGACGACCAAGGTGATGCGCGCGGGCGGTCCCCAGCGCGACGGCCTCGCCTATGCGTTCTCGGCGCGCGGACAGCGGCTGGGCGAGGCGGCGTTCACGCTCGCCCCCAACGCCACGGAAGCCGAATTCACGTTCAACCTGCCGCTGGAACTGCGCAACCAGGTGACCCGCGTCGAGATCGGCAGCGAGCGCTCCGCCGGCGCGGTCAGCCTGATCGACTCGCGTTCGCAATGGCAGCGCGTCGGACTGATCTCTGGCGAGAACCAGGAGCAGTCGCAGCCCCTGCTGGCGCCGCTCTACTACATCGAGAAGGCCGTTACCCCGTTCGCCGAGATCGTGCGGCCGAAGGATCAGAATCTCGCGGCCGGCGTCGACACGGTGATCAAGAATGGCGCCTCGGTGATGATGCTGGCCGATATCGGCACGCTGTCGGGCGATGTGCGCGATCAAGTTGAGGAGTGGGTTCGCAAGGGCGGCGTGCTGGTGCGCTTTGCCGGTCCGCGGCTTGAAAAGGGCGGCGACGACATGATGCCGGTGGCGCTGCGCGAAGGCGGGCGTACCCTTGGCGGCGCGCTCTCGTGGTCGACGCCGCAGCCGCTGAACGCCTTCGAGGATTCGAGCCTGTTCGCCGGCCTTACCGTGCCCGCCGACATCGCCATCACCCGGCAGGTGCTGGCCGATCCGGCCCGGCTCACGCCGGACGTGAAGGTGTGGGCGCGGTTGAAAGACGGCACGCCGCTCGTTACCGCGCACAAGCGGGGAGAAGGCGAGATCGTGCTGTTCCACATCACGGCGAATTCGGACTGGTCCAACCTGCCGATTTCGGGACTGTTCGTGGAGATGCTGCGGCGGATCACGGCGCTCGGCAATGCGGGCGGCGTGGCGATGTCCAGCGAGGGCACGACCACCAATTCGGCCGAGGGCAGCGAAACCGCGGCGGCACCCGCGCCGGAGGCGTTGCCGGCTGTCGAGACGCTCGACGGTTTCGGGCTGCTCAGGGCGCCGCCGCCGACCGCGCAGGCCATTCCGGTCGCCAAGGTGGACGCCATTCGCCCCAGCCTGGATCATCCTCCGGGCTACTATGGGCGGGCCGGCACGCCACGCGCCGTTAATGTGCTGCAGGGGGCCGACAAAGTGACGGCCCTGCCGCGCATGCCACCTTCTGCCCAGGCCCGGGCCTACGAAGCGTCCTCGACAACGCCGCTGAAACCATGGCTTCTAGCGCTAGCCCTCGCGCTCTTATTCGTGGACATCCTGGCCGTGCTGATCTTGCAAACCGGACTGTCACTCGCCGGACTGCGCCGGAGCGCCCCACGGGCGGCGGCAATGGTGCTGGCTTTTGCGTCCGTCCTGGCGCTCGCCTTGCCTGAGAACGCTTGGGCACAGGCGGAACGGTATAATGAACTGCGGACGCCGAGATCGG
>JAKAXS010000589.1 GCA_021816505.1 Pseudomonadota bacterium | reverse complement strand
GCTGGTCGAGTTTGGCGCCTTCGCGGGGCTCGCGGGCGGGGCGATGGGCCTGTTCCTGCGGATACCGGGCTACCCGACGGCGGCGTTTTTCGCCGTCGCGGTGATGGTGCTCAGCTATCACATCTTTTCCGAGTGGCTGTCGCTGATCGTCAAGACACGCAGTTCGCAGGCGGTCAGGAAGCTGCTGGATCTCGAACCCGATGTGGCGCATGTCGTCAGGCAGGGTGAAGAGCAGGAAGTACCGCTCGAGCAGGTGCGCGTCGGCGACATGGTGCGCATCCGTCCAGGCGGCCGCGTGCCCGTCGATGGCCAGGTCGAATCGGGAGAATCGGACGTGGACGAATCGCTGGTGACCGGCGAGCCGCTACCGGTCGAGAAGCACACCGGAGACCGTGTGACGAGCGGCGCGCTGAATGGCCGCGGCACATTGCTGGTACGGGTGAGCGCGGTCGCCGAGGAAAGTTTCCTGCGGCAGGTGATCCGCAGTGTCGAAGATGCGCGCGCCCTCAAACCCGGCCTGCTGCATCTGGTGGACCGCGTACTGCGGGTCTATACGCCGCTCGTCCTGCTTATCGCCACCGCGGCGGCGCTGTTCTGGCTGCTGGGTCCGTTGCTGGTCGGTGCGCCGTCGGATCTGCGGCGGGCGGTGTTCGCCGGTCTGAGCGTGCTGGTCATGGGCTATCCCTGCGCCGTGGGCATCTCGGCGCCGCTGTCCATCGTGCGCGGCGCCGGTGAGGCGGCCGAGCGCGGCGTGCTGATGCGCACCGGTGAGGCCTTTCAGGCGCTGCGGCACGTGCAACGTGTGGTGTTCGACAAGACCGGCACGCTGACCGAGGGACGGCCCACCTTGCGGCAGACCGTCGTCGTGGACGGCACGGAAGCGGAGCTGCTCGCTCTCGCGGCCGCCGTCGAGGCGGGTTCGGAACACCCGCTGGCGCGGACAGTCGTGGACGCGGCGCTCGACCGCGGTCTCGCGCTGTCCGCGGTGCAGGAATTCGAGGCGGTGGCCGGCCATGGGGTCCGCGCCCGTCTGGGCACGACGATGCTGAGGGTCGGCAGCCCGGCGTTTCTCGCGGCCGAGGCGGTGGATTTCGCTGTCCATCAGGTACGTGTCGACGAACTCGAGGCGCACGGATGGACGGTCATCGGCGTGGCTCGTGGCGGCACGCTGCTGGGCCTGCTGGCGCTGGGCGATGCGTTACGGCCCGACGCAGTAGAAACCGTGCGTCGTCTGCACGCGTTGGGTATCCGCACTAGCCTCGTCACCGGGGACAACGAGCGGGCCGCGCATCACTTCGCCCGCGCCGCCGGCATCGAAGACGTGCATGCGCGCGTGCTGCCGGCCGGCAAGGCCGCGCTGATCCGAAAGCTCCAGGCGCATGCCCGCGTGGCCATGGTCGGCGACGGGATCAACGACGCGCCGGCCCTGATGCAGGCCGACGTCGGCATCGCCTTCGGCAGCGGTGCGGACATCGCCATCGAATCGGCCGACGTGATTATCCTCAACCAGCGGCTCGGCGCCGTGCTCGACGCCCACGACGTCAGCCGCCGGAGCTATCGCAAGATCGTACAGAACGTTTCGCTCGCGTTTCTGTTCAACGGCATCGGCATCCCAGCGGCGGCCACCGGTCTGATCTATCCGGTCTGGGGCATGGTGGCGATGGCCGCGAGCGTGACCGTGATTTTCGTCAATTCCCTGTGGGGCCGCGGCGGCTATTTCTTCGAGGCGATCCGGGCGGTCGGTCGCGCACCGGAGAGGCTGTCGCGCGCGGTTTCGCCGTGAAGCGGGTAAACCGTTTCCAACGAGATGACGACCCGATGCGCTTCCGCGCTTTTCATTGGAGGTCCAGGTTATGTTCCAGTCCGTAACGCTCGAAGTGATCGGCGACCAGCGCCTGAGTTGCGAGAAATGCGAACGGCGCGCCGCGAATCTGCTCGCCGCATTGCCCGGCGTGCGGCAGGTGCGTGCGCGGGCGCTGGATCAACGCATCCACGTGCTGTTCGATCCGGCGGTCTTGGATGATGCCGTGCTCGCGGCGCGCCTCGACGCAGGCGGTTACCGGACGAGGGTTATAGGCTGAATTGGATTCCCGGAGAGCGCCCATGGCATCACCAACCCGATCGACCCGGGCAGCCCGCGACAGGGCAGGCGAGGGGCCGTCAACGCGGCGTCGGAATCCGCACGGACGAGCCGATGCGGCCGAGCATGTGGGTGTCTGGCTGACGATCGGCAAACTCGCGAAACGGTCGCAGATCAGCACGGACACCATCCGGTATTACGAGGATGAGCGTCTGCTGCTGCCCGCGCGCAAGACCGACGCCGGCTATCGCCTGTACGGCACGGATGCGTTGCGCCGCCTGAGCTTCATCAGGCACGCGCAACGCTGCGGCATGACGCTGGCGGAAATCCGGCAGTTGCTCGAACTGAGGGCGGACGACTGCGCGTGCTGCAACGATGTCCGCGGCCTGGCGATTCGCAAGAAACTACAGCTCGAACAGAAGATCAGAACGATGAACGCGATGTCGCAAGCGTTGGACCGACTGATCGCGGTCTGCACGG
>JAKAXS010000071.1 GCA_021816505.1 Pseudomonadota bacterium | reverse complement strand
ACACGCATGTATCGCTATTCAGACGGGCAAGCTCATGCTCTGCGAGGCGCGCGGTGGCAGCCATATGGCTTCGCAAAGGCGACGGTAGTGCTCGGCTGCCGAGCCTTCGGGTGCGTTGAGCAACCCCGTCAAAGCTCAAATGATTGGTCGGAGCGAGAGGATTTGAACCTCCGACCCCCAGTCCCCCAGACTGGTGCGCTAACCAGGCTGCGCTACGCTCCGACTTGGCGCCTCTTTTGCCCTGCAACGGCGGCTGGGTCAACGCCAATGCGCGCCCTGGGCAAAGGCGCGCAATTCATCGACGCCGGAAGGTAAATGAACGACGGCCGCCGGCTCGTCGGGCGCAGGGAGAGCGATCGCCGCGAACACGTCGCGGCCGACGCTGAGATCGCGGACGCGCAAACCGTTCGCCAACAGTGGGGACCCGACCCTCGTTTGCCGTGAAGGGCCGAAGGCACCCGCGCGCGTCAGCAACAGCCCCATGCCCTCACCTGTTGCTTTGCTGAGCGCTTCCAATCGCACCCAGGCTTGCAAAAAACGGCTGTCCGCAATTTCCGGCAAGGGCTCCGCATCCACCGCGGCGCCCGCCATCTCGATCACTTGGCGACGATCCGCCGACATGCGAATAGCGCGCGGTCCTTCGATATCGATGCCAAGGAGCCCTTGGGCGCCTGTCGCGATCAGCGCGCGACCGGCCCCATGCGACAGCGAAAAGGCAACGTCACTATCGGTTAGGTGAGGCTTGCCACGATCCGAGCGCACGAACGAAACACCACGTGCCTCCACACCGATGAGCCGCTCCAGCACCAGCCGCAACGCGATGTGGGCGCCCTGCCATGCCCGCGCCATGTCACCGTCGGCAAATCGCGCAGCGCGGGTGCGGTCCTCTGGCGGCAAATACTCCGACGCGGCGTCGAGCTGCAGCAGCGCCGGGAGAGCCGGCGCCAACTCGATGCACCACACTTGCGTTTCGAGATCACGCCTGTGCGACGCTTGCGTCATGCAGCGTCGCGCTAGGCGCGACGACCGGCGCGGCGCGGCGCGCGCTCCGGCAGCCTCTCCTGCGCGACGGCACCGGTCAGCAACATCTGCCGGCAGGCACCGAGTTCGGCGATGACGGATTCGACGACAGCGCGATGCGGCTGAGCCAGCCTGACAACGTTCGACGGTGCTGGTGCCGCCTTCTCCTCGACGGCCTTCGCGCCACTGCGAACGAGCGGCTTGCGTCCGCGCTTCTTCTCCGCCGGCGGCGGAAGCGAGCGGCCAAGCACCTTGACCTCGTCGATCCCCTGTTCTCGCAGGATCTTCTGTACGCCTTTGATGGTGTACCCTTGCGCGTGCAGCAGATGACGAATGCCGCGCAGCAGTTCCATATCTTCCGGGCGGTAGTAGCGGCGGCCGCCGCCACGCTTCATTGGGCGGATTTGCGGAAACTTGGCCTCCCAGAAGCGCAGGACATGCTTTGGAACCTCAAGTTCGCCCGCTACCTCGCTGATCGTACGGAAGGCTTCGGCTGCCTTGCTCATCTGCAATCCCCATGTTGGCCGGCCCGTCCGAGACCGGCATCAGGAGATCATAACGCGTTTCGGCGAATTACGTCACAGGGCGAATGCCGATGATCACCAACATGTGGCAACAGACCACCGCCGCAGGGCAATTTCTGCCTCACAATCAATCTGGTCGCAGTACGTAAAAAATTTTGGTGCAAATTTCAGCGACGAAAGAGCGCGTCAGCCCTTGCTGTTCTCTGAAAGCCCGGCGTTGATTCGGTCTTTCATGATATTGCTCGGACGGAAGACCAGAACGCGACGCGGCGTGATCGGCACTTCCTTGCCCGTCTTCGGGTTGCGGCCAATGCGCTCGCCCTTGCTGCGGATGCCGAACGAACCGAATGAGGAAAGCTTCACGGCTTCACCGCGTGACAGCGATCCTGAGATCTCATTCAGAACGAGCTCCACGAGCTCCTGAGACTCGTTGCGCGGCAGGCCCACCTTGCGGACGACGGCTTCCGCCAGATCTGCGCGTGTCAGCGTCTTTGCACTCATCACACTTAACCTCCCAACCGCGTAATTTTTCTTCGTTTGCGGAAGACTATCGACCGAAATGCGTCCGGTCAACGACGTATCGCCACAACCGACTGAAAACACAGACAGAATTTTAAGGAATTGTGGCGGGTCGGCACGCGACCCAGGAATTCGGCCCTGTCGCCGGCCTTTCGCGGCGTGGTTGCTATTTTTTGTAACGCTTCAACCGAATTTGTCTCCATTACCCGCTCCCAAGGTAACCCTATTTGAACGGATTTCGGGCTTAATGCCGGGGAAATATTCTTAACAGAATCAGACATGAACAACATATCGCTCTCACAGAAGATCATGGCCCTGGTCGCCACGGCCATCCTCATGACCAGCGGCACGATGTGGCTTGTCACGTCGAGTCAGGTCTGGTCGGAACTGGAACTGCGTCGAGAGACGCAGGGAAACCAGACCATGCGCAGCCTCGCGCTGATCTACGCAGCGAAGGTTCCAGGCGCCAAGGCAGAGGATGACAGCGGTCAGCATTTGCGCGTCGTGTCACCGGGCTTGACCGACTTCAGCGATATGTCGGTCGTTGACGACACGGTCGCCTACATGGGCGGCAACGCGACTGTGTTCGCCTACGACAAGGCGTCCGACACATTCATTCGCCGCGCGACGACGGTCCGCAAGGAGAACGGCGAACGTGCCTCAGGCACGCCGCTGGCGGCCGACAGCCCGGCCCAGCCCGCCTTGCGCAAAGGCGAGTCGTACTCGGGCATGACGACCCTGTTCGGCAAGCGCTACTATACGGTCTACCAGCCGACGTTCGACACAGCCGGCACGGTCAATGGCGTGTTGTACATCGGCGTGCCGGTCGAAGACCTGTTCCGCGCCTATTCCTCGACCATGACTGCGGTCTCGGCAGGCACGGCGCTGCTCGCGATCCTCGCGTGCATCGGCGCCGGATTCATCTCGACGCGACTTTTCCGGCCACTCAAGGGCATCACTGCACGCGTCAGCGATCTGGCAACGGGCGATCTCGATTCGCCGATTGCCTTCACCGACCGTGGCGATGAAATCGGCGCGGTCGCTCAGTCGCTCGAGTTGCTGCGTGAAACGAGCCGCCGCGCCCGCGCGCTGGAACAAGAGCGTGCCGCCGCCGAACACGAAGCAGCGGAGCGCCGCAACCGGCGCGACGCGGCCATCGCCGACTTCCGCGACCAGATCTCGGTCTCGTTGCGTACGCTCTCGGCTGATACCGACGGCATGCGACGCCGCGCGGACGAACTGAACGGCACCTCCGCGACCGCGCAATCAGCTATCGACACGGCAGCCATCTCTGCGGGCACCGCGTCATCGAACGTCGCCATGGTGGCCGGCGCCGCAGTCCAGCTGTCGAGCTCGATCGGAGAGATCGGCGGACAATTGGATCGCGCGAAGACGATGTCGGAAACCGCGCTACGGGATGCCGAACTGACCGACCGTCAGATCGGCGCCCTGGCCGAAGCGGCCGAGAAAATCGGCACCGTTGTCGGCCTCATCAATCAGATCGCCGCGCAGACGAACCTTCTGGCGCTGAATGCCACGATCGAGGCCGCGCGCGCCGGCGAGGCCGGCAAGGGATTCGCCGTCGTCGCCCAGGAAGTCAAAAGCCTGGCAACGCAGACGAGCAAAGCCACGGAAGAAATCTCGCAGCAGATCGCGAACGTGCAAAGCTCGACCGAAGAGGCCGTGGACGCCATCCGCCGCATCACCGGTCGCGTCAGGGAGATCACCGAGACGACGACGGGGATCGCCGCAGCGACGGTTCAGCAGACGGCTGCCACGGAAGAAATTTCACGCAACGTCACGGCCGCTTCCCGCAGCACGGATGACATCACCGCAAACTTCGCAACCGTCAGCGGTGCCGCGCAACGCACTTCGGACGCAGCGGGCTTCGTCACGCAGGCGGCGGAATCGGTGAACGGCGTCGTTTCACGCTTGGAAAAAGAGGTGGAGACGTTCCTGACGCGCGTCGCGGCATAACCGAGGGGATCACCAGCGCACCAGCACCGCGCCCCAGGTGAAACCGCCGCCCATCGCCTCCATCAAGACCAGGCTGCCTTCCTTGAGGCGATGCTCCTCAAAGGCCTGGTTGAGGGCGAGCGGTATCGAAGCAGCGGACGTGTTGCCGTGCTTCTCCAGCGTCATCATGATCTTCTTCGGATCGACGCCCAGTTTCTTGGCGATACCGTCGAGGATGCGCGCGTTGGCCTGATGTGGAACGTAGAGATCGATCTCATCGGCCGCGTAGCCGGTTTCCACCAACGTCTCTTCGATGACGCCCGAAATCTTCTGGACCGCGTGGCGGAAAACCTCGCGCCCGTTCATGCGCAGATGACCGACCGTCTTGGTCGAGCCTGGTCCGCCGTCCACGTAAAGCATATCCTCGTAGCGTCCGTCCGATCGGATGCGCGTCGCGATGATGCCGCGGTCTTCCCGCGTGCCGTGGTGAGGTTGCGCCTCGAGAACGACTGCGCCGGCACCGTCGCCGAACAGCACGCACGTGCCGCGGTCCGTCCAATCGAGAATACGCGAAAACGTTTCGGCGCCGACCACGATCGCGCGCTTGAACTGCCCGGTCTTGAGGAAATTGTCCGCCACCGTCATCGCGTAGACGAAGCCTGAGCACACCGCCTGCACGTCGAACGCAGCGCCCTTGGTCACGCCCAGCGCCGCCTGGATACGCACGGCAGTGGCCGGGAACGTCTTGTCAGGCGTCGCGGTGGCGCAGACGACAAGGTCGATCTCCACCGGATCGATGCCGGCGCGAACCAGCGCCTGGCGCGCAGCGGCAATGCCGAGGTCCGACGTCAACTCGCCGTCGGCCGCAATATGCCGTGAGCGAATGCCGGAGCGCTCGACGATCCACTCGTCCGTGGTATCGACGATCTTGGCCAGATCATCGTTTGTCATCACGCGCTTGGGCAGATAGGCACCGACGCCGCGAACGACCGATCGAAGAACCGCCACGAGTTACCCTTTCTGACTTCGTCTTGTCCCGCGTCGCCGAAAGCAGGCGTGGGCTGTTACCCAGCCGCCGCAACGAGCGGAAATGTCAGGGCTTAGGCTTCCACCGCCTGCTGGAGGCGGCCGTGGAAACCGTCGAGATCCGACCCCAACCGGGCCAGCAAGCCGCTTTCCGCCATCTCGTAGCCGAGATCGACGGCGCTGGCAAAGCCCAGCGCGTCGGTCCCGCCATGGCTTTTGACAGCCAGCCCGTTAAGCCCAAGGAACGTCCCGCCGTTCACGCGACGCGGATCCATCTTGTGCTTCAATACCTTGAAGCCGCCGCGCGCCAGCAAAGCCCCCATTTTCGAGAACACCGTACGCGTCATAGCATCCCGGAGGTATTGGCCAATCTGCTTAGCCGTCCCTTCCGCCGTCTTCAGGGCGATGTTGCCCGCAAATCCTTCCACCACGACGACGTCCACGATGCCCTGGCCGATTTGATCGCCTTCGATGAAGCCCTTGTAGCTCAGCGGCAGGTCGTGCGCCTTCAGCAGCGTGTTGGCTTCACGCACCTCGTCCATGCCCTTGATCTCTTCGACGCCAACATTGAGCAGTCCGACGGTCGGCCTCTCGATGTGGAAGATCGCGCGCGCCATCGCCGCGCCCATCACGGCGAACTCCGTCAGCTGTTGAGCGCTGGCGCCGATGTTCGCGCCGACATCGAGCACTATGCACTCCGCCTTCACCGTCGGCCACAGCGCAGCGATGGCAGGCCGCTCAACGCCCGACATCGGCCGTAGGATCAATTTCGACATCGCCATCAGCGCGCCGGTGTTGCCGGCCGAAACCGCCACGTGCGCCTGGCCCTGGCGTACGGCATCCAACGCCAGCCACATGCTCGAGCCCTTGCCGCGGCGCAGCGCCTGGCTGGGCTTGTCGTGCATCGATACCGCCAGCGCCGTATGCACCACCGTCGATCGCGCCTTCAGTGCCGGCTGCTGATCCAGCGCCGCAGCGATGCGTGCCTCGTCGCCGAAAAAGATGAAGTTCAGGCCGGGATGGCGAACGAGCGAAATCGCGGCGCCGGGCACCACCACTTCGGGCCCATGATCCCCGCCCATCGCGTCGAGCGCGATCGTGCGCCCCTCAGAAAGGCTCATTCGTTCCTGCCCCGGTCTTGCCTGCCGTGCGCTTGCCCGCCATCACCCCAGGCAAGCCGGCCGGAAAATAGCCCTTTGCGTTTGCGACACAACCGATTTGTGCGCGCCAAATGGTCCGCCCTTCAGGGCTTCTGTTTCAGCTGTTCCAGCACGGCGAACGGATTGACCGGACCATCGGCGCCGGCGTCCTTCACGTCGAGCTCGACACCGGGCGCACGCGGGTAGGGATTGATCGACGTGGAAAAATGCTCAAGGACGATCAGTCCGAGGTCGATCACATCGTCCTCGATCGGAGCGAAATCAGGCGTTTCGAGAATACTCATCTCTTCAACGTCCTGCACGCCTTCGGGCAGCATGTCCGTGGGCCGCAACTCGGTGTTGAGCGGCTCGTTGATATGCTCTTTTACGGGTTCGAGCGAGACCACGCAGCGCTGCACCACATCCGCCTGCAGCAGGCCCGTCAGGCGGTAGATCCCGGAACGTAACGGCTGAATCTTGTAATCAACGACCAAGCGGTCGCAGCTGACGATGTCCGTGACCCGCGTCAGTTCCTTGCACTCCTCGGGGGTCGCGGTATGTGACCCCTTGATGCCGTTGTCACCGATATCGCCCAGCGCAATGCGCCAATCGAACAGGTCCGTCACGAGGTTTCTCCTGCGCCGCAACGGGCGAAACGCACCTTGCCCGCCAGAATGTCTTCGAGATCGATAGCCCGCAGATCTTGCGCGGAGGCTGCCACATAGTCGGCCAGCGCATCAGGTTTCACAACGCCCGGCACGAAATCGGCAATCTGCCGCGCAAGGTCTTGCGAAGACTGCGCCAAGGCTGTGCGATAGGCATGAAAGCGCTCGTAGAGCCCCGCCGCCGACCGCTTGACCTTCTTGCCGACCGAGAGATCTCCGACGCCCATCTCGCGCATGCTGTCGTCCATATCCGTCACGAACGCTTCCAGCACCCGCTGCGCGATGCGATCCGCCCCGGGGCCCGCGCCCTTCAGGCGTTCCAGCACGAGAAACAGATGCAGCGCGATCATCTCGTAGCGTCCCTCCGGCGTGTCCTCTACGCCGCAGCCTGAGTAAAACGCCGGCTGCCGCGCCCCGGTCACGATCGCGCCATAAAGCTCCTTTGCTTTACAACGGTCTTCGCTCCGCGTCTTCAACCAGTTAAGCACGATTCAGATCCTTATCGGCGGGTGGCTCGTTGGCAATTGCCATTCGGTGGGGATGACCTCAGTCACTGCGTTGTAATCGGCTGGGCTTGGGGCTAATCGGGCACATGGGTCAAATGGAAATTGAGTCTTCCCACCGTAAGGGCGAGCACGGCACGCGCAAGGCGGGCACCAAAGCCGGCTGGCTGATCCATTTCGCCATTCCTCTTGCCGCAGCCTTGATCCTTACGGCCTGCGCCGAGCAGGTGACGGTGCGCGGCGCCATGCTGCGCGATAACGACATCCAGCAGATCCAGCCGGGCGTCGGCCAGGAGCAAGTGCGCATGGCGCTCGGCACGCCGACGACGACCACGACGACAGGCGCCGGCAACGTCTATTATTACATTTCCAGTAAAGAGACGCAGTCCGCTTTCTTCAAGCCGACGGAAGTCGACCGTCGCGTGGTTGCCGTTTATTTCTCGCCGATGGGCTCGGTCGAAAGCGTGGCCAACTACGGCATGCAGGACGGCAAGGTGATCGACTTCCAGACGCGCAAGACGCCAGCGCCCGGATCCAGGGACGAAAATATCGTCAAGCAGCTGTTCCGCAACCTCGGCACCAAGCAGCTCTTCGGCGAGTAAGCCTTATCTCTAACTCGACATAACTCGCCCGGCATGAATTAATCACCTCCTCAATTCGGGGGTGATCCGTGAAGCCATCGTGTCCGGTCGTCGAAACGAACACGCGCGTTTACAAGGATTTCGCGCGCGCCTGGGCGGCAGGTGACTTCGAGCAGACGTTGCATCACATCGCACCGGACGCCGTCTACACGCTGTACATTTCCGAGGAGCAACTGCCGTTCGCCGGCGAAACCGTAGGCCGCGATGCGATCGAAGGCGCGCTACGCGCCATACGCCAGCAGTTCGAGTATCTGCTTTATCGCCCGCAGAACATCGTCGCGGACGGCGACATTGTCCGGTCGCAGGTGGAATTCATGTACCGCCATCGCGCCAGCGGGGAAATCCTGTCGGGCCGCTTCCGGATCATCTTCAAGATCATCGACGAAAAGATCGTGCGCGCCGACGAGTATCACGATCGCGCGCGCATCGAGGCCTTCATGCGCCTGATCGCCAGCGGCCTGTGATCCCTTGATCACCAGCTGCCTGTGATCCCTGCAGCAATCGCCACCCGAATGCAAAAAGGCCCCGGAAACCCCGGGGCCTTTTCGTAATGCGATGGTGGCTTCAAGACTAGCCGTGCGCGAGAACCGCCAGCAGCAGCAAGGCCACGATGTTCGTGATCTTGATGGCCGGGTTCACGGCGGGACCTGCGGTGTCCTTGTAGGGATCGCCGACGGTATCGCCGGTCACCGATGCCTTGTGCGCCTCGGTGCCCTTCAGGTGCTTGTTGCCATCCTTGTCGATGAAGCCGTCTTCGAACGACTTCTTGGCATTGTCCCACGCGCCGCCGCCGGACGTCATCGAGACGGCGACGAACAGACCGGTGACGATCACGCCGAGCAGCATGGCGCCGACGGCAGAGAACGCAGCACCCTTGCCGGCAATGGCATTGATGGCGAAGAACAGCACGACAGGCGACAGCACCGGCAGCAGCGACGGCACGATCATTTCCTTGATCGCAGCCTTCGTCAGCAGGTCGACGGCGGCCGCATAGTCCGGACGCTCCGTACCTTTCATGATGCCGGGCTTCGCCTTGAACTGGCGACGCACTTCCTCGACGATCGCGCTACCCGCGCGGCCCACGGCCGTCATGGCCATGCCGCCGAAGAGGTAAGGGATGAGACCGCCGAGCAGCAGGCCCACCACCACGTAGGGATTGGCCAGCGAGAAGTCGACGAGCTGCTTGCTGCCTGCCTCAGCGGCATTCAGCGTCAGGCCCTGGAAGAACGGGTAAACCGTCGAGCCGTCCTTGTTGGCCTCGGTGATGAAGTGCTGCAGATCGTAGTTGTAGGCTGCAAACAGCACCAGCGCGCCGAGACCAGCCGAACCGATGGCGTAGCCCTTGGTCACGGCCTTGGTGGTGTTGCCCACCGCGTCGAGCGCGTCCGTCGAGCGGCGCACTTCCTTGGGCAGTCCCGCCATTTCGGCGATGCCGCCGGCGTTGTCCGTCACCGGTCCGAACGCGTCGAGCGCCACGATCATGCCGGCCAGGCCGAGCATCGTCGTGGTTGCGATCGCGGTGCCGAACAGGCCACCGAGATTGTACGTCGCCAGGATCGCAGCGACGATCGCGATCGTCGGCAGCGCTGTCGACTCGAGCGATACGGCGAGGCCCTGGATCACGTTCGTGCCATGGCCCGTGACCGACGCCTGGCTGATCGAGCGCACGGGGCGATAACCGATGCCCGTGTAGTACTCGGTGATCCAGACGATGAGGCCGGTGAGTACGAGGCCGACGATGCCGCACAGGAACAGGTTCCAGCCCGACAGGACCATGCCGGCTGCCGTGCCGACGTCGCCGAAGCCACCCAGCACATACTCGGTCGCGAAGTAGAGCCCGCCGACCGACAGCACGGCCGATGCGATCACGCCTTTGTACAGCGCGCCCATGATCGAGCCGTTCGAGCCGAGGCGCACGAAGAACGTGCCGATGATCGACGTCACGATGCAGGCCGCGCAGATCGCGAGCGGATAGAGCATCAGGCTGCCGAGGTTAGGCTGGCCGGCAAAGAAGATCGCAGCCAGCACCATGGTGGCGACCACGGTCACGGCATACGTCTCGAACAGGTCGGCCGCCATGCCGGCGCAGTCGCCGACGTTGTCGCCCACGTTGTCGGCGATGGTTGCCGGGTTGCGCGGATCGTCTTCGGGAATGCCGGCCTCGACCTTGCCGACGAGATCGCCGCCCACGTCAGCACCCTTGGTGAAGATGCCGCCGACG
>JAKAXS010000070.1 GCA_021816505.1 Pseudomonadota bacterium | reverse complement strand
CGATCTGCACCCTTCTGCAGCAGCTCGATGGAGATGTTGTCGGGCGAGCGAACGAACGCCATGCGTCCGTCACGTGGTGGCCTGTTGATCACGACCCCTTCCGCAGCGAGCTTCGCGCATATGGCATAGATGTCGTCGACCTCGAACGCGAGGTGCCCGAAGTTGCGCGCCGAACCGTACTCCTCCGGATCCCAGTTGTGGGTCAGCTCGATCAGCGGCGCTTTGCTGTCGCGCGCGGCCCCCTCGTCATGAGGTGCGGCGAGGAAGACGAGTGTGAAACGGCCGGCCGGATTGTCGACCCTGCGGGTTTCGATCAGGCCCAACTTCCGGACATAAAAGTCGAGGCTGGCGTCCATGTTGCCGACGCGCACCATAGTGTGCAGATAACGCATTAATTCTGTCCTCTGGGCGGGCTCAGCGCGACTCATGCGCGACTGAGATATCGAATTGAATCATCTCATGGATTTTCGCGCGAGATGGCTTGTGCTCCTGGCAGTGTGCCCCACGCGCTTCTACCCCTGGGGATAACCTGCATCGCTTGGTGCATCAACCATGCTGCTGCCGCGATTGCCGGACATCCCTATTTTGGCCTGAAACGCGCCACGAATCGTTGTTTCAAGCATCGTGGCCTCATCGTTCAGTAACGGTGTGGAAATCGCAGTTCATGCACGAGGTTTCACAGTTGTCCGCAAGGCTAGGCCAGGACTTCGCCGATTGTTGGAACTGCGAGGTAATTCAAGCGTTAACCGTCTAAGTCTCATGTGGGTAACTTGAGCTTTCGACAGGAGCGCAAAAACGGAAAGGAAAATTGAGCTGGCGAGGCAAACGGCCAGTGTTAATCTCCGACGCGTTGCTGAGGCAGCGACACTCCTGAGAGGGCAAATCGGGAGGGTCGAAGCCCAAGAACGCCCAAGAGACGGGTCAATAACGAAACACGAATAAGCATGTATAGCGGGGTGTAGAAGATGGGGGACTCCAAGTTATCTCCGGAGTATCCGGGCTATGATTTGGCCATCGAGAGTGATCTGCAGAAGTTGCAGGAGGCTGGTCTTGAGGTAATCGAGATCGCCGGCTTCATTAAGTGGTTCGATGTTTCTAAGGGCTACGGCTTCATTGTACCCGACAACGGCCTGCAGGACGTTCTTCTGCACGTGACTTGTCTCCGGGCCGGCGGTTTCCAGACTGCCTATGAAGGCGCACGGGTTCATTGCCAAGTTCTGCAGCGCCCCAAAGGCATGCAGGCCTTCCGCATTCTCTCCATGGACGAATCGACCGCGATCCACCCCGCCTTGCTTCCGCAGCGGACCCACGTTCAGGTCACGCCGGAAAGCAACTGGGAGCGCGCCGTCTGCAAGTGGTTCAACCGCGTGCGCGGCTTCGGCTTCTTGACGCGGGGCGAGGGTACGCCCGATGTATTCGTCCATATGGAAACGCTGCGACGCTTCGGGTTCACCGAGCTGCGGCCTGGCCAGATCGTTCAAGTTCGCTGGGGCCACGGCTCCAAGGGCTGCATGGCCGCAGAATTGCGGCCGGACGGTAACCCGGGTCTGCCGTCGCCGCACTGAGCCGGTAATGGATTGATGCAAGCTTCTCGAATTCTGGCAGGGGCCGCCGTCATGGTGGCCCTCTTGCTTTTGGCGCTCTACACGCGAAACTCCGCACCCGATCCGGTGGAAACGCACGCCAGCGCGACGGCGTTGGCTGAGACGCAGCAGCAGAAAGCCGGAGCGCCGGTGCCGACGGAAACGTTGCAAATCATCACGGCGGCGGGCACGCACACGATCAAGATCGAGGTGGCGCGCACGCCGGATCAGCAGGCTCGCGGCCTGATGTTCCGCACGTCTCTCGCCGACGATCACGGCATGCTCTTTCCGCACGACGAGCCACGCGAGCTGTCCATGTGGATGCGCAATACGTACATCTCGCTCGACATGGTTTTCATTCGACCGGACGGGGTGATTCATCGCATCGCGGAACGCACCGAGCCGCTGTCGGACAAAGTCGTCAGTTCGAACGGCGACGTCTCCGCCGTCCTGGAGCTCGCCGCAGGGTCGGCCGAGCGGCTCGGTTTGAAGCCGGGCGACCGTGTCGAGCATCAGATCTTTCAAAGCAGCAGATGAAAGACATCCTGACTGCAATCGCGGCCAGCGCGGTATGGCCAGCCAGCTGCAAAATGCGGAGATTGGAACGACTGCTGATTGCACCAGCAGTCAATCGGGCAACCCTCGCGTGATTTAGTCCGTAAGGTAATAATCCGTTAGCTGACTCATGAGACTCTCAGCAACATTCGAAATGCCTGAGAATCCCATGCCATGCCATTTCTGCCTAACTTTGCCCGCGACGCTCGCGGAAACGTCGCTCTCACCTTTTCCATCGTCCTGATCTTTCTCTGCCTCTCTGTCGGGGTGGCGATCGACTACGCCGTCGTGGTCGATCGCAAGCGGTCGACGGACCAAGCGGTCGATCAAGCCGCCCTTGCAGCGACGGTTGCGGCCATGAAGGCCCGCGAGGAAGGTCGCGCCGATTGGGCCGAGCGGGGTCGCGAAATCGCGACCAAGATATTCAACGCCAACCTGCCTTCGAAAACGAACTACCAGATCAAGTCGTTCGAGCCCGAACTGACATTCGCGAACAACACCGTATCGGCCACGGCGCGTTATCGGGCGCAGTCGTCCACGTCGTTCATGCAGATTTTCCAGAAAGACTTCATTCCGTTCGACGGTGAGGCCCAAGCCGTCTCGGTCGCGCCGGCCTACATCGACCTCCACTTTCTGATCGACGGATCGGCCTCCATGGGGATCGGAGCCGACACCCCCGACCAGATCAAGATGGTCAATTCACCGACCGCGTGTGCCTTTGCGTGTCACCAGGACACCAGCAGGAATCCGAAAGCCGCGCATGACGTGGGCGCAATCCTTCGCATTGATGTCATTCGCAACTCAATCAAAACTGTCATCACGAAACTCATCGCCAAAAAGCCACGGTCTGGCACGGTTCGCGTCGCGTTTCACATCTTCAGCAAGGAGTTCACGACGCTTCTGCCGTTGACGAGCGACCTCAGCGCGGTTCTCACCAAGGCCGACGAGGTCGACATGGTGAACGGCGTGGGGGGAGCGAGCTACGTCACGTATGCGCTCAAGAAGTTGGCAGCCGATTTGGGAACGGCAGGCGACGGTACCTCGAACGCGACACGATCGTCGTTCGTCATTTTCCTGTCCGACGGGATTGAAGACTCGGCCAACGTGGATTTCAGTAAAGCGTTTTTCAACAAGACGAGAGACACTTCAAAATGGACCGACACGGCCGCGCTCAAGTTGATGGGCGACAAAACCTACATGCAGCCTTTCACGGCAGTCGGATGCGCGACGATGAAATCGAAGGGTCATCGCGTTCTGGCTGCGCAGATCAAATACGTGGAGCCATATGGGCTCGAGCCCTTGGCCAATGATACCAAAGACGTGAAGGACTCGAAGGCGTTCAGTCGGGAGAAGGTCAAGTTCGTTCAAAATGAACTTGCCGCGCCGATTGTCAACGCGTTCAAAGCCTGCGCGACGACACCTGCCACGGACTACGTCATCGCGAAAAATAGCGCCGAGATCGGGCCGATGTTGTCACAAATCCTGGACGGGGTGATCCTCCCGCAGATCGCGCGTCTGGCGCAATAGCTGCGCCGCGCGCTAAGCTCGCGGTTGGTCACAACTGCGAGAGATGTCATGACGCAATCCAGCGAAGATCCGGTCGTCATCGTATCGGGAGCCCGCACGCCGATGGGCTCGTTCCAGGGCGTCTTCGCCGATGTGACGGCGCCGGAACTCGGTGCATGTGCCATCGCCGAAGCGATGCGTCGCAGTGGCATCTCAAGTGACGAGATTGCCGATGTGGTGATGGGCTGCGTTCTGCCGGCCGGGCAAGGGCAGGCGCCGGCGCGCCAGGCTGCGTTGAAGGCCGGGCTGCCGGACAGCACGCCCGCAACCACCGTCAACAAGATGTGCGGCTCCGGCATGAAGGCCGTGATGCTTGCGACGGATGCGCTGATGGCACGCCCGCGCGACGTCCTCGTCGCCGGCGGCATGGAGAGCATGACGAACGCGCCTTACATTCTGCCGAAGATGCGTCGTGGCGCCCGCATCGGCCACGCCGAAGTCAAGGACCACATGTTCCTGGATGGTCTGGAAGACAGTTTCGGCACGGGACGTCTGATGGGCAGCTTCGCCGAGGACACGGCCGAGCGCTATCAGATGACGCGCGCCATGCAGGACGCATTCGCCACCGAAAGCCTGAAGCGGGCGCAACGCGCGACGAGCGACGGCAGTTTCACGTCCGAGATCGTTCCCGTCGCCGTGACGACGCGCAAGGGCACGGCGACGATCGCGCACGACGAGCAGCCGCAAACCGCCGACATCGCCAAGATCGCCACGCTCAAGCCTGCGTTTCGCAAGGACGGCACGGTGACGCCGGCGAACTCCAGCTCGATATCGGACGGCGCTGCGGCTTTGATCCTGATGCGCGCGTCCGAAGCCAAACGCCGCAAGCTGCAGCCGCTGGCCACAATCGCCGCGACGTCGACGCACGCGCGCGAGCCGGCGGGCTTCACGCTTGCCCCGATCGGCGCCATCGAGAAGGTGCTGGCCGCGGCCGGCTGGCAGGCCAAGGATGTCGACCTGTTCGAGATCAACGAGGCTTTCGCCGTCGTCGCCCTGGCGGCGATGCGCGACCTCGACCTGCCGCACGACAAGGTCAACGTGCACGGCGGCGCCTGTGCGCTGGGCCATCCCGTCGGGGCATCGGGCGCGCGCATCATCGTCACACTTTTGGCCGCAATGGAGAAATACGACCTGCGGCGGGGCGTCGCCGCGCTATGCATCGGCGGCGGAGAGGCAACGGCCGTCGCGATCGAACGCGCGGCTTGAACGAACACGAGGGGACCATTCGGATGATTTTGAAGAACGTATGCATTGCAGCGATGTCGGCCGGGTTGCTTGTGTCCGCGGCAGCACCCGCCGTCGCGGCCAAAACCGGTTTCGGCTGCTTCCTCGTCACGGCCAGCGAAGTGAACATCCGCGAGCGCCCGCACTCCACGTCCAAGGTCGTCGGCACGGCGGCGAAGGGCGACATCCTGATCAAGCGCAAGATGCTGTGCACGCTGCGCGGCTACTGGTGCGCCATCCGCGCGGGTTCGCTCGACGGCTATGTCGACAAGGCCTACATGCAGAAGATCACGTGTCCCTGATGGCGATTGCAGCGCGCGACGACGACGTTGGCGCCGACATTCGCGGGCACATCTCCGCAACGCTGTCGGATGTCGCGCGCGAGCACGGCGTTCGCATTCTCTATGCCGCGGAGTCCGGCAGCCGCGCCTGGGGTTTCGGCTCGCCCGACAGCGACTATGACGTGCGCTTCATCTACGCGCATCAGCCGGCGTGGTACCTCGGCCTCGCTCAACGCCGCGACATCATCGAACGCGCGCTGGACGACCGCCTCGTCGATCTTGCGGGCTGGGACGTGCGCAAGGCGCTGGGGCTTCTGCTGAAGTCCAATCCGACGCTGTATGAATGGTTCGTGTCGCCGATCGTCTACGCAGACGACGGCACTTTCCGCAACGCCGCCCGGTCGATATTCGTAGAGCACGCAAGTCCCCGGGCGCTCGCGGCTCACTACTGGAGCATCGCGCGCGGTCAATTTCATCGCGAGATCGACGGACGCACGGACGTCAAGCTCAAGAAATATTTCTACGTCGTCCGTCCGCTGCTTTCGCTGCTGTCCGTTATCGAAACCGGTGCGCCGCCGCCGATGAACATCCAGCCGCTCGTGGATGCAGCCGATATCGGCGAACCCCTGCGCGCCGAGATCGAGGCCCTACTACAGACCAAGCGCGTCACGCCGGAGCTGGGCCGAGGCGCGCGCATACCCACGATCGACGCATGGGCCACCGATCTGCTGACCCGCTATGCGCCCGAGCGGCTCAACATATCCGACCAGCCTCACCGCGACGGCCTCGCCGCCGCCGAGGACCTGTTCCGCCAAACGATCGGCCTGGGAAACGTGTGATGTTCTACGTCGTCTCGAAAGTGCTCACGCTTATTCTGCAACCGTCATCGCTTTTCCTGATCATGATCGTCGCTGGTCTCGTCCTCATAGGACGCGTCGAGCGGCGGCGGCGCACCGGGTTCACGCTCGCCATTCTCGGCGTTGCCGGATACATCGCGGCCGGCATCTTGCCGCTGGGCAATCTGCTGATACTGCCGCTCGAGCAGCGCTATGCGGGCGTGCAACAACCGCAGGCCACCGACAAGATCGCAGGCATCATCCTGCTCGGCGGCTTCGAGGACGGTTGGGTCGCGAAGGGTCGCGGCGGCGTCGCGCTCAACGAGGCAGGCGAACGCCTGACGGAAGGCGTGCGCCTCGCGTTCAAACACCCCGAAGCCAAGGTGATCTTCACCGGCGGCGTCGGCGGGTTGATTTCCGGCGGCACGGACGCGGCCACACCCATCGGCACGCTTCTGCAGGACCTGGGGATCGCATCAGATCGCATCGTGCTCGAGGGCAAGTCGCGCAACACGATCGAGAACGCCGTCTTCACGCGCGCGCTCGTTGATCCCAAGCCCGGAGAGACCTGGGTGCTTGTCACGTCGGCCTATCACATGCCGCGTTCGATGGGCGTGTTTCGCCACGCGGGCTTCGACGTGGTTCCGTACCCCGTCGACTATCGCACGCACAGCGAGGCCGATCTGATGCGCCTGTTCGAAACCATCGGCGACGGGCTGAAGCGGACTGATCTGGCGGCCAAGGAATGGATGGGGCTGGCCGTCTACTGGTTGACGGGGCGCAGCGATGAGCTGTTTCCCGGACCGTAGTCATCGCCGAGGTTCGGGCGTGGCCATTTTGGTGGCGGCGGACGGTGGCGCGTCCAGTTCGGCCGCGAGATCGAACGTCTTGCACTTCTTCTCGGCCAGCAGGCGATTGTAGGCTTCGAGTTGAGCGCGGTCGCGCGCACGTTCACCCGTCGCGTCGGTGCCGTGGCTTGCGCCGCCCCAAATCTTCGTTGCGCCGGACTGTATGGTTTGCGCGACGACCGTGCCGTCCGTCTTGGCCGAGCGCATCTGCAGAATGCGCACACGCATTGCGCCTGTGAGTTCCTTGCAGTTGAGCTTTTGCTCGCGCTCTGTGAGCTGGTAGGTCTCCGCGGACGTGTTCTGAGCGGGCGTCAGGGATGGTCCGCCGGCCACTTCGGGAGACGATGCCGCGCAGCCGCCGACAGCCGCAGAAATCACGGCTGCGAGGAAGACGTACGGAAGAGGCTGGTTCATCGCGAAGCACCAGGCGGTTGTTGGCGAAGTCTATCGTGCCAATCCAACCGCTTGTCGATAGATCGCCGCTGGTTGTCGACAGCGGTACATTCCGGGACGATGATGGCGGCTTCGAGCCTCAGAAAGACTGCATGATGACGCTACATCTCGTGAAACTCTGTGTCGGCGCCGATTCGATCGAGGATCTGGCGTCCTGGCAGGCGGGGCGGCTCAAGGCGTTGAAGAAGGAGAAGAAGCAGCCGCGTCTTTTCCACACCACGTTCCAGACGCCGAAGCGCACGGCCGATCTGCTCGACGGTGGCTCCCTTTATTGGGTCATCAAAGGGATTATTCAGGCCCGCCAGCAGCTCGTGGGCTTTGAAGACGGCTTCAAGGACGACGGCTCGCCCTGCTGCCTGATCCTCCTCGATACGCCGATCGTGCCTGTCCGTCCCACGCCCCGGCGTCCGTTTCAGGGCTGGCGCTATCTCGACGCCAAGGATGCGCCGAAGGATCTGAAGTCCGGCGTCCGGGACGATCTTTCCGCGATGACGCCCAAGATGCGCAAGGAATTGGCGGAGCTCGGCTTGATCTAAGCCAGAGAGAAGTGGCACCACAGTCTCCCAGGTCTGGAGTGCCGCCTCGTGTCACGCAAACTCATCGCCCCGTTGTTCGACCGCATGCCCTCGCTGGTGCCGTTCGTCGGGCCAGAAGCTCAGGAACGCGCGCGCGGCCGCGCATTCCGCGCGCGCCTGGGCGCGAACGAGAGCCAATTCGGTCCCAGCCCACGCGCGATCGAGGCCATGCGCGCCGCCGTGGACGGCAACTGGATGTATTCCGATCCGGAGAGCTTCGAACTTCGCGCGGCCATCGCCCGCCTGCACGAGGTCGACATCGACAACGTCGTGGTCGGCGAGGGCATCGACGGCCTGTTGGGCTGCGCCGTTCGCCTGATCGCGGAGCCTGGCGACCGGGTCGTCATGGCCGACGGCGCCTATCCAACGTTTGCCTTCCACGTCGCCGGGCAAGGCGGGGCCTTGAGCAAGGTGCCGTTCCGCGACGATCGCGAAGACCTCGAGGCGTTGCTGCAGCGGGCGAAAAGCATGGACGCGCGCATTCTCTATGTCTCGAATCCCAATAATCCCATGGGCACGTGGTGGAGCGCTGCCGACGTCGATGCTTTGATCGCGCGCTTGCCCGCAAATCTCGTTCTGCTGCTCGACGAGGCCTATTGCGACACCGCGCCGGCCGGAACGGTGCCGAGGATCGACGTGACCAACCCTCAAGTGTTGCGGCTGCGCACGTTCTCGAAGGCCTATGGTCTCGCGGGGGCTCGCATCGGCTACTGCATCGGCGAGCGGTCGATGATCGCTGCGTTCGAAAAAGTGCGCAATCACTACGGCATCAACCGCGTCGGCCAGATCGGGGCGCTGGCGGCTGTCCAGGATCAGACCTACCTGCAGCAGGTTGTCGCGCATATCGTGGGCGCTCGCGACAGAATTGCCGCTATAGCGAGAGACAACGGCCTGACCCCGCTGCCCTCGGCGGCGAACTTCGTGGCGATAGACTGCGGCGACAGTGACGTTGCCCGAAACGTGATGGACGCGCTGCTGGCGAGAGATGTGTTCATCCGAAAGCCCGGAACCGCCCCTCTGGACAGGTGCATCCGGGTGAGTTGCGGTCTCAGCGCCCAACTCGATATTTTTGCGGCTGAACTGCCATCAGTGCTGCAGTCCGCACGGGCCTGATAATCCGTCACCGGCTCAATTCTGAACCAAATGGCATAGAAGCGCGTTCAAGGGTGTGCAGACCTTTCGCCTCAGTTGTGATAGCCGACTGCATGTGGGCCGCTGCCAGCAGCGGGCAGGGTGCTCCCCGCACCCGCTTGATTTGATCAGAAACATAGGGAGTGGGCCGCGCGGCCCTCGAAGTCACGGATGAGCAATCGCGGGCTAAAGGTCGACCTGACGAACTGCGACCGTGAACCGATACACACGCCCGGCAGTATTCAGCCGCACGGCGTTTTGATGATCTGTGACTTGAACGACAACCGCGTGTTGGCGGGCTCTGCCAACGCGCCTGCGTTTCTGGGCGGGGGCCGCAATCACGTCGTCGGACTGACGCTGACCGACATCCTCGGCTCCAAGATCGCGCACAACCTGCGCAACGCGATCGCAAGGGGCGGGCCGTCTAACCTTTCCGGCGCCGAACTCGAGATCGAGCTGGAAAGTGGCTTGCGCGTCGACGCCTCAATTCACCGCCACAACGATCGGATGTTTGTCGAGCTTGAGCCGTCGTCGCAACGCGGCGGTGAGGCGAAGTCGGCGCTGGATCTGACACAGACCCTGGTTCGCCGTATCAGTCTGGAGTCCGACGTCGACACGCTGGCGACGACCGGCGCGAAGCTTGTCCGGGCGCTGCTCGGTTACGATCGCGTCATGGTCTACCGGTTTCTGCACAACGGTGCCGGCAAGGTCATCGCCGAAGCAAAGAAGCCAGGGCTTCACAGCTTCTTGGGCCAGCACTTCCCCGCTTCCGACATTCCAGCCCAAGCGCGCAAGCTCTACCTGCTCAACTGGGTCCGTATGATCAGCGATGTTTCATACGAGCCGGTCACGATGGTTCCGGAAACGGATGCCGCCGCGATCGACATGTCGCACGCCAGTCTGCGGAGCGTCTCGCCGATCCATTGCGAGTATCTGCGCAACATGGGGGTGGCCGCGTCGTTATCGATTTCAATCGTCGTCGACGGCAAGCTGTGGGGACTGGTCGCGTGTCACCACGACACGCCGAAGCACGTGCCCCTGCCATTGCGCATCAGCGCGGAGCTGTTCGGGCAGTATTTCTCGCTCCAGGTCGCGATCGCGGAGCGGCGCGCGCAGTATGTCGCGTCTGCTGCAGCACGGCAGCGGCTCGACGATATTGTACCGTCAC
>JAKAXS010000588.1 GCA_021816505.1 Pseudomonadota bacterium | reverse complement strand
ATGAGGAATTGCTTTCCGGCATCCCGGCCGTCTGTGGCCGTAAAAATCGCCTCCTTGCGCGCCATCAGCTACCCCCTCAGATCGAAATCGGCCCGGTCGGGCTGGAGACAATCCGATTCCAGGTGATTTCGTACTGCGACGCCTCCAGGATCTTCTTTGCTCCCGGGAACGGCGTTGCCTTCGTGAGGTATCCGCGCACGAGGTCGTAGGTCATCGCGATCGACGGAATCACGATCGTGCCACGTGCCACGAAGACGTCCGCATTTGCATCCTGCTGCTGGCGCCACGTCTCGAACACGCGCAGACTCGGGCTCGACGCCATCAGATGGATGGTGATTGGATACGGCACCCAGACCTTGGCGGCGCTCATTTCTCCGTCGACGCCGATCTGCACTTCGGCCTGCTCGATCGCCTCGGAGGTGAAGGCGTCATCCATCGCAAACCCCTGGATGAGCTGCGGAGCGGAGAAGATTCCTGCTACGGCAATCGCGAGCTGGGCGTTTGCGGAAGTGAGAGTTGCCATGTCGATTTCCCGGAAAGGTTACTGAATCGCAATCGAGGCGAGATTGATCTGCTGAACCGACTCGCCATCCTGGTAGTAGAGGGTGATCGGCGGGGTGCCGCGCGCGGCCCGAACCGCCGCAGTGGCCTGTCCGATCTGGAGATAGAAGCCCTGCGCCTGAATCGTTGCCGACGCGTCGAATCCAAGGGCGTACTGGATCTCCGCCACTTGCGCGGCAGAGAGCTGCACGCCCTTGCGAATTGCGCCGAACGTGATCGCCTGATCGATCGGGTCCATCGCCGCGGCGTTGATGAGGCCGTTGCCCTGCGCGTTGTACGGGATCGACTTGACCGCCTGCAAGAGCTTGACCATCGCCAACTGAAGATTGGCGTTCAGCCAGATCTGGTTCAAGTAGGTATCGGCCCACTTCCACGAGCCGGACACTGACCCCGGCATCATCCAGCTTGCGTTGTTTGCCGGATTGTTCGATCCGAAGTAGCTGTAGACGTTGTAGCCGTTCGAGATGATTGCGGCGTATTGGGTTGCATCGCTCACGGCCGCCGGAAGACCGGATTGCGACTTGAATGCCAGCGTCGCGCGCCCGTTGAGTTCCGAGAAATTCAGGCTCGCCGCGAAGCCGCAAACGAAAGCCGCATATTGGTTGTTCGTGGCGGTGTCGGGCCCCCAGACTGGGAGCGTTCCGATCAGTTGATTCGTCTGCAAATAGTTGCCGAAGGTTGCCGTGTTGTTTGCCGTCAGCGCGCCGACGTCCGAATCCTGCGGGACGTACAAGTAGCGCGGCGCCATGCTGTTGCTCCACTGCGCAAACGCCTCCTTCTCCGTGAGTTGCGATTCCCACGCGGTGAAGAAGGTGGCCCAGTTCTGGTTCTGGTTGATCAGGTTGGCCATGAAGGCGGCCGGTGTCGCCGGGGCCGCTCCTTGCGACAAGACGGCGCCATCGGCCTGATCGAGCTTGAGCGATGCGGCGAGCGTGCCGGTCGCATACGCTGCCGTGGAGGCGCTTCCAGTGATGCCGGAGGTGACCACGAGCGCGCTTGCCGTGCTGCTGAACGTGACGCTAGGCGCCACGAACTCTCCGACCAGCGCCTCGCTCGCGACTGTTTGCGAGTTGTTGACGGTGTACGTCCCCACGCCTCCGGTGCCCGTCCCGAATGCGGTAATGACCGTTCCGGCGGAAACGCCGGTTCCGGTGATCTGCTGGCCAATGGCGAGCGCGCCGCTGGCTACCGCCGTGACGGTGAGCGTCGTTCCGGAGATCGACCCAGTAACGTCCGCGGCCGTCTGCGTCGTGGCGGCAAGAGCCGTCTGGATCGCTGCGGCGGCGGCCGAGAAGCTCGACGCGGAGGATAGGTTGATGGATGCCGCGGACCAGGTGAAACCGTCCATATCGACGGACAGGGACCCGGAGAGCGCGTTGAGCTGGGCAATCGTGAGGGAGGCGAGCGATCCGGACCGAAGGAACGCGGCGATCGCCGATTCCGGGTATGCCGTGACGTAGAACAGCCCCGGCTGCGCGGTGGCAATCGAAAATCCCTTGAAATAGTTGGTCGCGAGCTGCGCTTCGGTGCTCGTTGCGCCGAAATATGCGGCGACATCGGCCTGCGTCGCGAACTCCAGGATGGTCCCGTAGGGCGCGAGAGGATTCTGCGTAAGCAGAACGCCATTGAGATCCACCGCGTCGCCGCCGGCGGACAGCACGCTCGGAACGACATTGACGACTTCGGAAAACGGGATCGCCTGTGCCATACGGACTCCAAAATGAAAGCGGCTGCTCGCGGCGGCCGTGCGTGGTTAAGGGGCGCTCAGGGCGCGAATGTCTGATAGATCGGCGCAAGCCCGATGACGATCTGGCCTGCCGTGTCGGTGCTCATGGTCACGGTTTCGTTGACCTGGGCGGAAAACTCGATCCGCCAGCGCTGCAGCCAGTTCTCGCCCGCAGTCACGAACGGAAGCTGGATCGGGTCCGCACAGAAAAGCGGCACCACGGGCGCCGGAAAGCTGTCGGCCCCATACTCGCTGCGCAGCACGCCAGCAACGGTCGCCGC
>JAKAXS010000587.1 GCA_021816505.1 Pseudomonadota bacterium | reverse complement strand
CAGACAGCGGTAGCTGGGATAGGGTTCGCCGGCAGCGTTCTTGAGATACGGCTTCAGGGTGGTGATGTGGCCGTTGAACGGGCCGACCGCGGCGAACACCAACGGCTTCTGCGCGAAGTAGCAGGCGTCCGAGACGAGATAGCGCGTTGCGAAGTTGTCCGAGCCGTCGGTGACGATGTCGAAGCGGCCGATGATGTCGAGGGCGTTTCCTGCATCGAACCGTTCGTTGATGGCTTCGACGGTCACGTTCGGGTTCAAACGCTGCACCGCATCGCGGGCGCTCTCCACCTTGGTGCGGCCGACGTCGGCTGTTGTGTGCACGATCTGGCGCTGCAGGTTGTCGAGCGAGACGGTGTCGTCGTCGACCACTCCGATGGTGCCGACGCCTGCGGCGGCGAGATAGGTGATGACCGGCGAGCCGAGCCCGCCCGCGCCGACGACGAGCACGCGCGCGGCCTTGAGCTTGTTCTGCCCCTGGCCGCCCACCTCCTTCAACACGAGGTGGCGCTTGTAGCGCTGTATCTCTTCCGCCGTGAGTGCCATGCCGACCTGATAGCAACGAGCCGCGTTCCGCGTCATCACCTGATGTGGCTGGCTTCCCGCCACTACGCAAGTGCGCGTGGTTAATGGGGCAGGGTGCGTTTAGCGCTTGAACAGGCGGTCGACCATGGAGAGGAGCGCGAAGTTCTCGGCGCTCGGCTCGTCGAACATGCCGATCAGCGTGCGGGGGTCGGCGGGAAGATAGCGCGCGACAGGCGCCGGCTTGAACGCCGAGGCCCAAGACTTCACGGCGTCCAGACCAGTCACGCAATCGGCGTAGTTGGCATAGCCCGTGCCGGACCCGGCAATCGTCGTGCCCGTGTCGTCGGCGACGAGGCGCCAGCGCCACTGTCCTTGCGTATCGGTGTAGATCTCGGAATGCATCTGAGGTCCCCCGTCACAGGCGTACGTGACGAGGCTAAATCGATTCGCGGCAACGGCCTGTAGCTGCACGGTGACGGGGTGTTCAGAATTGAAACCCGCGACCGGGCGCGCAAAAGAAAGCCCGGGCGCTGGCGCCCGGGCTTGAACGTTTCGTCGATGCTTTTTTGCGACTTACTTCGGATCGAGGAACAGCTCGGATGAGAAGTAGCGCTCGGCCGACGACGGCGCGAACGTGACGATCGTCTTGCCTGCGAACTCCGGCCGAGTGGCAACCGAGATCGCCGCGGCAACGTTGGCGCCGGTCGAGATACCGCCGGGAATGCCTTCCGACTTCGCCACCTGACGCGAGACGTCGAACGCCAGCTCGTTGGAGACGGTGACGACTTCGTCGATCAGCGAGCGATCGAGCACCTTCGGCGCGAAGCCGGCGCCGATGCCCTGGATCTTGTGCGGACCGCGGTTACCGCCCGACAGGATCGGGCTGCCGGTCGGCTCGACGGCGATGATCTTCAGGTCCGGATTGCGCGGCTTCAGCACGCGGCCGACGCCCGTGAGCGTGCCGCCTGTGCCGACACCGACGACGAGCGCATCGATCTTGCCGCCGGTATCCTTCCAGATCTCCTCGGCCGTCGTGCGCGCGTGCACGGCGGGATTTGCGGGGTTCTCGAACTGGCTCGGCTGGACGGCATCCGGCGTGGAGGCCAGCAACTCGTTCGCCTTATCGATGGCGCCCGGCATGCCGCCTGCGGCCGGCGTCAGCACGAGTTCAGCACCGAGGTGGGCGAGGATCTTGCGACGCTCGATCGACATCGACTCCGGCATGACGAGCACGAGCTTGTATCCACGTGCAGCAGCGACGAACGCGAGGCCGATGCCGGTGTTGCCGGACGTCGGCTCGATCAGTACGGACTTTCCGGGCGTGATGCGGCCTTCGGCTTCGAGCACGTCGATCATCGACACGCCGATACGATCCTTCACGCTCGACAGCGGATTGAAGAATTCGAGCTTCAGCAGGATGTCGGCCTTCGCGCCGGCATCCTTGGCGATCTTCGACAGGCGAACGAGCGGCGTGTGACCGATCGTTTCGGTGATGTCGTTATAGATGCGGCCGCGGCCCCACGATGTCGTGGCCTGCAGGGTTTTGATATCGGGAATTTCGTTCATAGGAACGCGCCTCATTCAGACTTTCAGGATTGGCTTCAGCTTGTCTTGTCAAGAAACCGGCGCCTTCTCAAGGCCGTCGGCGAAAATAGCATTGCCGGGCGAAGCTTTAGGACGCGCGGGCCGACGTGCGCTTGCGCCTGGGTTTGGAGCTACGTTTCGCGGGTGCGGTCTTTGAGGGTACGGCCTTCTTCTTTTTCGCTTTTTTCGATTTAGTGTTTTCGTCCGCTATCGTGGATGTCCCGGTGGAGCCGAAGCCACCGCTGCTTCTCGCAGTATCGCTCAGCGAGATTGCCGGAACGAGCGTGGCCTGAACGACCGGCGCGATGATCAGCTGGGCAATGCGGTCGCCCCTGCTGATAAGCAACGGCTCGCTGCCGAGGTTGATCAAAATCACCTGCACCTCGCCGCGATAGTCGCTGTCGATCGTGCCGGGAGCATTCAGCACGGTGACCCCGTGCTTCCAGGCAAGGCCCGAGCGCGGG
>JAKAXS010000069.1 GCA_021816505.1 Pseudomonadota bacterium | reverse complement strand
CGGCCTGGGCATATCGAACGTGCCCTATCTCGTGCCGCCGTCACTGACGATCTGGCAGACGGCCGCGCATCCCTCCTCGCAGCTGTTCATGCTGGTCGGCACGCTCATCATGTTGCCGATCATTCTCGGCTACACGGTGTTCGTCTACTACACCTTCCGCGGCAAAGTTCGCCACGGCGAGGGCTATCACTAGACCAGTCCCGTCGCGTAATAGATCGCGATCACGGCGAATACGGTGGCCGTCTTGATCAGCGTTACGGCGAAGATGTCGGGATAGGATTGGCGATGCGTCAGCCCCGTCACCGCCAGCAGCGTGATCACCGCGCCATTGTGCGGCAGCGTGTCCATGCCGCCCGACGCCATCGCGGCCACGCGGTGCATCACCTCCAGCGGAATGCCGGACGCGTCGGCCGCCGCCTTGAACTGATCGGCCATTGCAGCCAGCGCGATACTCAACCCGCCTGACGCCGACCCCGTGATGCCGGCCAGCGTCGTCACCGTCACGGCCTCGTTGACGAGCGGGTTCGGGATCGCCTTCAGCGAATCGGCGATGACGAGGAAACCAGGCAGCGCCGCAATCACCGCACCGAACCCGTATTCCGAAGCCGTGTTCATCGACGCCAGCAGCGCGCCGGATACGGCGCCCTTCGTCCCCTCCGCGAATTTCGTGACGACGGGCCGGAACGCCAGTGCCAGCACCGCAAGGATGCCGAGGATCAGCGCGCCCTGCACGGCCCAGATCGCGGTCACGGCGGCCACGTCGGTCACGACAGGCTTGGCCATCGCGAGTTGCACCTCGGTCTTGGGCTCGTACCAGAGCGGGATGGCTTGCGTCAGCAGCTTGTTCGCGACGCCGACGACGATCAGCGGCAGCACGGCGAGCCAGGGGCTTGCCAACGCCTCGTCGCTGATCGGCTCCGGCTCATTGATATGTCCCTCGCCGTATCCTTCGCCCGCGCGCTCCGCCGAGCGCACGCGCCACGCGAGATAGCCCACGCCCGCGATCAGAATGATAAGCCCGCCCAGTGTTCCCAGAACCGGCGCCGCCCACGTGGTCGTGCCGAAGAACGTGGTGGGGATGATGTTCTGGATCTGCGGCGTGCCCGGCAGCGCGTCCATCGTGAACGAGAAGGCGCCCAGCGCGATCACGCCCGGTATCAGCCGCTTGGGGATGTTGCCCTGGCGAAACAACTCCGCCGCGAACGGGTAGACCGCAAACACCACGACGAACAACGAAACGCCGCCATACGTCAGGACGGCGCACATCAGGACGATGCACAGGATCGCCCTCTCGCGACCGACGAGGTTGATGATTGCCGTGGCGATCGACTTCGAGAAACCCGACAGCTCGATCACCTTGCCGAAGACGGCACCGAGCAGGAAGACGGGAAAGTACAGCTTCACGAAGCCGACCATCTTGTCCATGAACACGCCGGTGAACATCGGCGCCACGGCATGGGGCGACGTGAGCAGCACCGCGAGCATCGCGGCGATCGGCGCAAACAGGATGACCGAGTAGCCGCGATAGGCGACCACCATCAGCAGCACCAGCGCGCTCAAGACGATCAGAAAGTCCAAGGCATCCCCGCATCAGCTCGTGGTGGCGTTTCGTCGACGCACCTTTACACGGGCTGATGCCTTGCGGAAATGGCGCGCGCCCGCTCTTGCGAACGGGCGCGCTCAGTCAGGCTGCGAACGGCCGTTCGGCCGTCAGTTACGGCGCAGCTTGCGGCGGAAGCGTCGGATCTTCCGGATCAGTCGTTATCGCTGGCTCCTCGGGAGCCACGACTCCGGCGCCGGCTTCACCGCTCGATGCGCCGTCGGCGCCGCCCTCTTCACGGTTGGCGGAGGCTGCATCCTCGGGATCGGTCGGGACGCGAGCAGACGGCGAGTCCGTGGCGGGATCGGCCGGCTGCGTGTTGCTCATCCCCGGACGCTGGTTGCGTTCGTTGTTCGGATCGGCCGGCGAAGCACCGGTCGACTGGGCAAGTGCCGCGCTCGACATCAAGGCGAGGGCAGCAATGGAAACTGTCGATTTGATCATCATGTACGGCTCCATGTGTTGCGCTACCGTGCGGTACGCTGCCGTGCGCTACGCTACGGTGCACTTATCGTTGGACCGGCCTCTGCGGGCCGCCGAAGACCAAGTCGAAAGCAGCGAAGTTGTTCCCGCCGCAGTCTGAACGGTTAACGGCGCCACGCCCGTTGTTGGCCTGCCGCCCAGTTCCTCCTATAACGCGCCGCATGAGCATCATTTCTCCCATTCACGTGATCGGCGGCGGTCTCGCAGGCTCGGAAGCCGCCTGGCAAATCGCATCTGCGGGCGTTCCCGTCGTGCTGCACGAAATGCGTCCCGAGCGCATGACCGACGCGCACAAGACGGAAGGCCTCGCCGAACTCGTCTGCTCCAACTCGTTCCGTTCCGACGATTGGGAGAACAACGCGGTCGGCCTGCTGCACGAGGAGATGCGCCGTGCGAACTCGCTGATCATGAGCGCCGGCGACACGCACAAGCTGCCGGCCGGCGGCGCTCTTGCCGTCGACCGTGACGCCTTCTCCGCCGAGGTGACGCGCCGCCTCGAAGCGCATCCTCGCGTCACCATCGCGCGCGGCGAAATCGCGGGCCTGCCGCCGGGAGATTGGGACAGCGTGGTGGTGGCGACCGGACCGCTGACCTCGCCCGCGCTGAGCCAGGCCGTCGGCGCACTGACCGGCGAGGACGAACTCGCGTTCTTCGATGCCATCGCACCCGTCATCCACGCGGACTCGATCGACGAGACCATTGCCTGGCGCCAGTCGCGTTACGGCAAGACGGGTCCTGCCGGCACGGGCGCCGACTACATCAACTGCCCGATGAACCGCGAGGAGTACGAGGCCTTCATCGACGCGCTGCTCGCCGGCGAGAAAACGGTCTTCAAGGAGTGGGAAGCCAACACACCCTACTTCGACGGCTGCCTGCCCGTCGAGGTGATGGCGGAACGCGGCCGCGACACGCTGCGTTACGGGCCGATGAAACCCGTCGGGCTCGACGACCCGCGCACCGGCCGCTGGCCTCACGCCGTCGTGCAGCTGCGGCAGGACAATGCGCTCGGCACGCTGTGGAACATGGTCGGCTTCCAGACCAAACTGAAGCACGCCGAGCAGGCGCGCGTGTTCCGCATGATCCCGGGCCTCGGCGGCGCAGAGTTTGCGCGCCTCGGCGGCCTGCATCGCAACACGTACCTGAACTCACCCCGCGTACTCGACAGCGCACTTCGCCTGAAGGCCGAGCCGCGTCTGCGCTTCGCAGGCCAGATCACCGGCGTGGAAGGCTACGTGGAAAGCGCCGCGATCGGCCTGCTGGCTGGCCGCTTCGCCGCGGCCGAACGCCTTGGCCACTCGGTGACGCCACCACCCGCGACGACCGCACTTGGCGCGCTGATCGCGCACATCACCGGCGGCCACATCGTCGCCGACGACGACACCGGCGCGGTTGCCGCAGAACGCAAACCGCGCTCGTTCCAGCCGATGAACATCAACTACGGCCTGCTGCCCCCCATCGACGCGCCGAGCCACGACGCCGAAGGAAAGCGCATCAAGGGCAAGGACAAATCCTTCGCCAGAAAACGCGCCGCCTCCCGGCGCGCACTGGATGACCTGGCGGGGTGGTTGGAGACAGTCGCGACCAGCAAGGTTGCCTGAGCGACCGTCCGAAAGCTCAAACGAAGCCGATCCAGCGGCCGGCGACGAGCACGGCGAGCCAGAGGAACGCGGATGCCAGCGCGAGCATGCGAACGCGCGGGGCAATGACGTCGCCGTTCAGCGCAGCTTGTAGCTGCGGCCCCGTATGCTGCAGGGCGACGACCGCCAAGGCGGATCCCAGCAGGCCAAGCTTCCAGAAGAACGCTGCGTTGCCGGCATACTCTTTCGCATTCACCGAAAACAGCCAGAGGCCCGTCAGCGCCGCCAGAGCAAGCCCGGTCATGGCGGCGCGAATGAGAAACGGACCCAGCACCTGCACCGGCACGGAGCTGAACAGCCCCACAAGCCGCAGATCCAGGGGGAGGATCGCCCCGACCAGCAGGCAGATCCCCAGGATGTGAGCCGCGTTGACGAAGAGATAGAGCGTGCCGGAATTCTTGAGCAGGACTGCTCCGGGCCACGCTTCGATCCATTCGAGCCAGGACATCGGCCTACTTCTTGATCCGCTCGGGATACATCTCGTAGTCCGCGCCGCCTACGGTGATGCGCACGGCTTTCATGTGCATCTTCGCCGGATCCTTGTGCCGGTTGCCGAGCACGACAATCGCATCGCCCGTTTTCGCGGTATCGCCCTTGAACTTCGAGCGCTCGGTCTGCGCCGGGTTGCCCAGATCCACCTGCCACACGACGCCCTTATCGTCCTCCACCTTCAGCGTCGGGTGTGGCGGCGACATCGAGATCTCCTTGATCGTGCCCTTGAGTTCGCTCTGCTCCTCGACGGCCCACGCCCAGCCGTGGTGGGCCGAAGACGGCACTGCACCAAGGATCACCGCACCGGCGAGGGCGCCCGCAATCAGGAACGGCTTGAAAAGCGCACTATATGTCATCGCGTCGTCCTCCCAGTTGGATCATGCTCGCACTGACGATGTGTCTGATATGGGGCGGCCTCAGGGCCGTGCCACCCTCACCGCCGCAGAATGGGCGACGCGTCGCGTTGTGTGACGCGCCGCCCAAGCTACGATGCAACGAGTAGCAGCAGCCAAAGATCCGCCCGTGTCCGCATCCCAGCTTCAACGTGTCGTCACCGAAATCGCCGACGAACTGCGCACCCGCACCGATCGCGGCACGGTGGCGAGCTACATCCCCGAACTCGCCCGCGTCGATGCCAAGTCGTTCGGTCTCGCCGTGATCGACCGGGACGGCAACGCCGCGGTCGCGGGCGATGCCGACGAGCCGTTCTCCATCCAGAGCATCTCGAAGGTCTTCACGTTGACGCTGGCGCTCGGCAAGGCGGGCGACCGGCTCTGGAAGCGCGTCGGCCGCGAGCCGTCCGGCACCGCGTTCAACTCCATCGTTCAGCTGGAGTACGAAAAGGGCATTCCGCGCAACCCGTTCATCAACGCGGGCGCGATCGCCGTCACGGACCTGATCCTGTCGGGGCACCAGCCCAAGGAGGCCCTGGGCGAAATCCTGCGCTTCATGCGTTTTCTGGCCGACGACCATTCGATCGGCATCGACGAAGCGGTTGCCGCGTCCGAACAGCGGACGGGCTACCGCAATTTCGCGCTGGCGAATTACATGAAATCGTACGGCGTGCTGGAAAACCCGGTCGATTTCACGCTCGGTGTTTATTTCCACCATTGCGCCATTGCCATGAGTTGCCGCCAACTCGCGATGGCGGGACGCTTCTTGGCACGCTCGGGCCGCAATCCGGCAACCGGCCACGCCGTCGTTCCGCCGGAACGCGCGAAACGCATCAACGCAATCATGCTGATGTGCGGGCACTACGATGGCTCTGGCGAATTCGCCTATCGCGTCGGGCTGCCGGGGAAGAGTGGTGTCGGCGGTGGCATTCTGGCTATTGCGCCCGGCACGGCGTCGATCGCCGTCTGGTCTCCGGGCCTCGACGTCACGGGAAATTCGCGGCTTGGCCAGCTTGCGCTCGAGCTGCTATCGAAGCGCATGGGTTGGTCGATTTTTGGCTGACGCTGCCGTTCGCGCCGATGACGGCAACCGTGTCAGTGGCCCTCGCGCTTGCGCGCCTCGGCCTCTTCCTGCATGGCCGCTTCATGATACCAGCCGCTGCCGAAATCCATACGCTCCAGACGTGGGCCCCAAAGTTCCGCCACGGGTCGCGAAGAACCACCCGGCACGCCGGCGTGCACGCGCGCCTTCTGCGGGAACTGATAGATCTTGGCGGAAACGGTATGAGTAGCGGAAGCCATGACCCTCTCTCTTTTCGATAACTTTTTGCATCGCAAAAACAAAAGACAAAACGAATATAGGTGAATTCGTCGAATTTTCAAATAAAGAAAATCAACGGCAATTCCTTTGCAATCAATATAGGCATAAAAACATTTGATTATTTAAAATGCAGTTTTCTCCGCGAGCGCGCCGTCTGCACGCCTGAACTTCCGGCAGATTTCAGGGTGCGTAGTATTTTTAGGCAGCCGTTGAATCGAGCTATCGGCCGCCCCTCGAAACGCGCGTCCTTGCATCCGGTTCACCTGCCGTTGCGCTAGGTCGTCGCATGGCCGGCAGGTTGACCCGAGCCGAGCCTTATCGGACAGATCAGCAACGCTCTGATTTATAATCATAAAATCATTCGCGCGCAGGTGGAGGATTCAATGTTGCGCGGCCGGTGCCGCGTCCTTGGACAGACTGCACGAATATAAGCGTCGATTGCACAAATTATGGGCATGCTCGGAAATGCTTCCTTGGCTAGCATTTCCTCCCGAGGCCAGCCGCGTACTGGCGCCTCGAAATCGATCCCTGGCGTCGCGCCGGTGACCGGATTTCTCGCAGGACAGTACTTTTTCCGGGGAGCGAGGTTCGATGCTGAGCGGGTTGTGGCGACGCCTCAAAGGGCGCCCTAACGACGGAGCACTGAGCGCCGCCGCTGACGCAACCGCAGCTGAGACATTCGACCAAGCAGCCCCAACAGAATCGCCCTTGCCGCCGCCTCCGACAGACCTGGCCGGCGCAGCGGTTGAAGCCATACGAGATCAATCAGGAGTGTCCGAAATGACGAAATACAAGCTGGAGTATATTTGGCTCGACGGCTACACGCCGGTGCCGAATCTTCGCGGCAAGACTCAGATCAAGGAATACAGCTCCTTCCCCGAACTTTCGGATCTCCCGCTCTGGGGCTTCGACGGCTCGTCCACCATGCAGGCCGAAGGCCACAACTCGGACTGCGTGCTGAAGCCGGTTGCGCTCTATCCGGACGCCACCCGCATCAACGGCGTGCTCGTGATGTGCGAAGTCATGATGCCGGACGGCAAGACTCCGCACTCGACCAACAAGCGCGCGACGATCCTCGACGACGAAGGCGCCTGGTTCGGCTTCGAGCAGGAGTATTTCTTCTACAAGGACGGCCGCCCGCTGGGCTTCCCCACCGAGGGCTATCCCGCGCCGCAGGGCCCGTACTACACGGGCGTCGGCTACAAGAACGTCGGCTCGGTTGCGCGTGAGATCGTCGAGAAGCATCTCGATCTCTGCCTCGCCGCCGGCATCAACCACGAAGGCATCAACGCCGAGGTGGCCAAGGGCCAGTGGGAATTCCAGATCTTCGGCAAGGGCTCCAAGAAGGCCGCCGACGAAATGTGGATCGCGCGCTACCTGCTGCAGCGTCTGACCGAGTCTTACGGTATCGACGTCGAATACCACTGCAAGCCGCTCGGCGACACCGACTGGAACGGCTCGGGCATGCACGCCAACTTCTCGACCAAGTACCTGCGCGAAGTCGGCGGCAAGGACTACTTCGAGACGCTGATGGCCCAGTTCGACAAGAACTGGAAGGAGCACATCGACGTCTATGGCCCCGACAACCACATGCGCCTGACGGGCAAGCACGAGACGGCGCCGTGGAACAAGTTCAGCTACGGCGTTGCCGACCGCGGCGCTTCGATCCGCGTGCCGCACTCGTTTGTGAACAACGGCTACAAAGGCTACCTGGAAGATCGCCGTCCGAACTCTCAGGGCGACCCATACCAGATCGCCTCGCAGATCCTGAAGACGATCTCCGAGGTGTCCACGTCCGCTGCCGCCAAGGCCGCAGCCTGATCTCGCGAGAAGCGCGGCACTGCAATGCCGCGCTTCTTTCCGTTTGGACCATCTGCAGAAAGGGGCCTCTGCATGACCTGGCGCGAAACACTCGGACTGACCGCCGATGCCTCAGTCGATCTGGCGACCGTGCAGCGCCGCTATCACGCGCTCCGCGAACGTGCCGACCGCAAGGTCTGCGAAAGTCGCCGGCTCAAGCAGGCCATGGAAACCGCGCGCGCGGAGCTCACGGCCCGCACGATTCGCCGCCGCAAGTTTCAATAGTCAGTCGTAGCGATAGATCAGGCCCGGCTGCACGATGAATTCGCGCTCCCTCAGGGCCGCCCGCGCATAGCGGCCATCGGGCGTTCGCGGTGCAATTCCCGCGAATGTAAGCTTCCGGCCCCACTCGTCGGCGACGGCCTCCGTGAATTCCGTTCCGGCATACCGCCCCAGCGCCCGACCGAGCGGCGTTACCTCGGCGAGCACGCAGTAATCCAGCCTAGCGGTCTCGCCATGGAGAATTGCGCGCATGCAGCACCTCCAATCGTCCCGAATGATCTGAAACGGCGTCGGGTCTGGCCCGACGGCATACAAATGCACAACCGGCCCGGTTGGTTCGCGCCGACCGCGGCCGCAGGCCTAACCTAATAGGCGCTATCGGTTTTGATGAGCGAAATCGGCGTTTTGGCGATGATATAAACGTCAAACAATAGCGACCAGTTTTCGATATACGCGAGATCATATTCGACGCGCTTCTGGATTTTCTCGGTCGTATCGAGCTCGCCGCGCCAGCCGTTCACCTGGGCCCAGCCCGTCATGCCGGGCTTGACGCGATGCCGCGCGAAATAGCCGTCGACGGTCTCGTCCAGCATGCGATTTTCCAGCTTCTGCTGCACCGCATGCGGCCGCGGGCCGACGAGCGAGAGGTTGCCGGCGAACACCACGTTGAACAGTTGCGGCAGCTCGTCGATGCTGGAGCGGCGAATGAAGCGGCCGATGCGCGTCACGCGCGTGTCGCCCTTCGTCACCACCTTGGCCGCCAGCGGATCGGCCTGGTCGTGATACAGAGACCGGAACTTGAACACGTCCACCCGGTCGTTGTTGAAGCCGAAGCGCTTCTGCTTGAACAGCACAGGGCCGGGGCTGTCGAGTTTGATGGCGATCGCAATCAGCGCCAGAATGGGTGAAATCGCGATCAGGATCAGGCCGCCGACAATGCGGTCGAACAGCCATTTCGTGACGAGATCCCAGTCGCGGATCGGCTTCTCGCCGACGTCGATCGTGGGCACGTCGCCAAGGTACGTATAGGTGCGCGGCCTGAACCGCAGCGAGTTCGTATGCGCCGAGAGGCGGATGTCGACCGGCAGAACCCACAGCTGCTTCAGCATGTTGAGGATGCGCGTCTCGGCCGAGATCGGCAGCGCGAAGAGCACGAGATCGATGCGCGTACGCCGCGCGAATTCCACGATATCCGCCACCTTGCCGAGCTTCGGCACGCCGCCACAGGTCTGCAGCGCGCGATCGTCATTACGATCGTCGAACACGCCGAGGATCTGCAGCCCGTTGTCGGTTTCCGACTGCAGCAGTTTGATGAGCTTCTCGCCGTTGGCGTCGGCACCGACGATGACGGTCCGGCGGTTGAGACGGCCCTCGCGCGTCCAGCGGCGTACCAGCGCGGTCGCAGCGATCCGCGCGGCGAACAGCGCGGCCAGCCCGGCCGGAAACAGCAGCGTGAGCCAGAGCCGCGTCGTGTCGTCGGACGGGGCGAAGGCCGCCGCGACAGCAGAAATCACGAGAACGATCGTCCAAGCCAGCGTCGTGCGCAGCAGGGTGTGCGCGTAGGATCGCAGCATCTGGACGTCGTAGATGCCGGCGACCTGGAACGCCATCACGGCAGAAACCGCGATGGCGCTGCTTGCAACCACCACGTTCCAGCCTGGAGCGGCAAGCCCCGCGAGTTCGAAATAGCTGAGCGCCAGACCGACGCTGACGACAAGGCAGAAGTCGACGAGGCGCGCCAGCCCCTCGATGACGACGGACGAGTATCGCGCAGGCACCTTCTCGCCCGCGACGGCCAGCGCAGCCGGTGATAGCCGGCGTCGCCGCTCGTTCGACGGATAGGCGGCCGATGGGGGCGCGGAGGTATCTGCCGCTAAAGCTGGGGCGTTGCTGTGGGTCACGAGCGACATTCTCGTCGAGCGATTGGGATTTCGAACTAACATTCGCTACGACAAGGGTTTATCGGTAAAATTGTAACAACTGGTGAAGGCCGGGGTTGTCGGTTAGCGAACCCTGAACGCAGGCCGCCGTTCCCGCGGCTCCGCTCCCCGTGATGCCTTGTCTTGATTGCGACTTTCGTCCTAAATGCGCCCCGCAATCGGGGCCTGGCCGCAGCCGCGCCGCCCCACCAATCCTAGCTGACGAAGCCCGCACCCGCGGGCTCGAACGAAGAAGACGGGGTCGCCGTACATGAAGATTTGCGTGGTCGGAGCCGGTGGCATCGGCGGCCTGCTGGTCGCC